>NZ_JBQSWU010000010.1:0-135276 GCF_052377485.1 Glutamicibacter sp. AOP38-B1-38
CCCTTCTGCGCAACGGACGGGTCTATCACAAGGCAGACGAAATCGTCGCCAGATATAAAATTAGTCACGTTGCGAAAGAGCGGTACCACTCCTGACAAGATCTATTAGAGATATAGAAAATTAAGATTATTGATTAGACAGGGGCAAAACACCATGCCGAGATTTGTCGGCAAACAGCTCCTCCTGTTCCTCGGTGATATGGCGCTGTCAACAACATAACGGGGTGAACTGCTGCTAGTGTCCAAATAATATATAGCAATTTTAGATTGTATAAATGAATCCTAAATCTCTACCCATGGACTCGTTATCTTTGCGGAATCCGCAGAATTCTTTCTTCTTCTGAAAAACCTAACCCGATATTTACCTGCTGTCAGGTTAGCCCATGAGGTGAAATTTTCTATTCTATAGGACTGACTATCAACTAGATCGTTGTCCTTATACAGCCTAAATGAAACTTCAGTTCCACGAATAGGTTCACAAGTGGCAAAAAGTCGCTGAGAAATGGTGTCGAACCAAACTCTATGTTGGCCGACTTCACCAGCAAGATCGGCGACGTGTTGGCTAGCCACTTTGGGTCCTTTCGGTCTCCCACCACTGTTAGCATCCGTTAACTCGTCATGAAGCAGTCCACGATAAACACTACCAATCTCGGAATGAGGCGTACCATCTAGAAGAATCAACCTTACTTTGAGATTATTTTTTAAAGCTCGATCGTGCCACGGAAGGATATGATTCTTATAGTGATGGTCAGCTAAACCCACTGCAATGGTTACTTCACAAGACTCGTTGGAAAAATATTGGTCTTGGAATAGCACTTCATCGATCGAGTCAATATGTTCCTGTGATACGCCACCCGTCATATAACTCAAAACATTCGGATGGGGTTTCTCAACAAATGATCCAATTTTAGTCTGAGGTGCTCCGATAAAGATCTTAGCCCCCTCAAATAATAGGCCGTGTAGAAGTGCTGCAGTCCCACCCTTAGAACTCCCTACGAAATAGACAGGTCGTTCTGATCCGAACTTGCGTATTTGTGTCGTAATAAATGATTGAACTGTATTGAATATAGATCTATCGGAATTTTCTTGAAGATAATAAGATCCTTGATCACCGAAGTCATCCAGTATATAAAAAGCGTGACAAGTGATTTTGTCGATCGTTGCTTTATAGTTATAGGAAAAGTTTCCTACCGGTGCCATTGCGGAAAAAACAAACACGAGCGGTGAATTCGGGTCACCTGAAGAAGTGTCTTCCTCAAGGTAGTTCAATCCCCGCTCGCCTTCGAAGCGCTTCCAGCCGCTAGCAGAACCGGCTACCAACCCTCGATCTACATAGTTAAATTTAGATATATTAAATCTAGTATCTAATTCAAGGTTGCCTTTTCCAGAAAAAGTCACACGAACAACGTTTGCCGTTTTCTTTTCCCCGAACTTCGGAAAAGACCAACCTATTACCCCTGGTTTTTCTACTCCATTCACAACATCTACATTAATGGCAAACTCAGATTCAATAAAAGCGTCCAGAACCTTACGCGTTCCGTCAAAAACCTCGAATCCGTTCCCATGAGGTACCACATGAAGTCCCACGGCTATGTTCCAATGCTGAGTAAATTCATGGTAAGAATCCGAAATAAGAGAATCTTTAATATTTATAGATTCGCTTCTCTTCTCGCCTAAAATTTCGATCTCACGTATATGTTTAGTGTCATGAAATCGTCCATTTTCTCCAATAACTTTAAATCTTTCATCATCAATCTGAAAGTCAGTAATGCGAACTGATGAAGCCTTAGAGTCTGTGCGGGGCAAAGATTTACCGTCTACAACTATATTATTGTGCGAGAACTGGCTATAAGCATATCTAGAAAATGGGTCCTTATAATTATAGCTATATGGGCCTGGGTCAGTTATTATCTCTCGCCCGCCAGAGTAGATTATTACGGATAAGTCATCCGAGTGTTTATGATAATCATTATTGTAGGCAGCTTGAAATAACAGGTAAGTTGCTTCAGCAGAATCCCAGTCTGACCGGTATATAGCATATCCGCTATCTTTATACGCTTTAGATCCAATATTGGGCTTCGCGCCAGTAGCACCAGCCGTGCAAGCGTAGGCAAAGTGAGAATCGAAGATCTTGCCTGCGGATCCGCGTAGATCCATCTTCGTAGTGTCACTGATAGGTGGAAAGGTTCCATTTGGCATTATCACGTTGGTAGCATAATCAGCGGCTTTGTCCAACAGATCTTCTAGGACTTCAGTATGGTCTGACTCTATCGCACGTAAAATATCCAGGTGAGCTTTGAGGCTTCGAGCCACCATTAGGTGATAAGTGGGGGTATTCTCAACATGAACACCTTCTGAGGTGAAAGCGTGCAGGAAATATTTACAAAGGCGATCAGCGCTAACGTGAAGTGCACTCAGTCGGCTGACTTTCGTTGTCCAGCTCCCCGCTACTGCATAATTCCTTAACGCAATGTCTTGGAACATTCCATGGTTGTTCAATCCACTATGGAATTCTTCTCGAAGGAGAAGTGAAGCTGTTTCATCTGCAAACTCACGCAGGCGGGTCAAATCATAGTTTATTGACCTATACTCGCACGCGAGGATAATTCCAAGTACGATATTCAATCGTTGAGCCGTTGTTTCATCGTGGTAGGCCATCGATTCCTTCGAGGTTGACTCAAAGGGATGCAAAGACCGCCATTCTTGAATAATATTAGCGGCTACGTCGAAATCACGTGATACACCCTGCGTGCTTAAATACTTTGCCCAACCTTGCATGAAAAGCAAACCGTGGAAATATCGTGCCTTCGTTCGATCTGCTCCGTCAGCCCATCTCCCTCGCAAGTCGTAACCGATCGCACCGTAACGCGTTGGAATTCTGGTCGCGTTAGTTGTGAAGAACACTTTGATCTCTTCATTGGTTGCTTGAGACATTCCGATAAAAAAGGAATCGCAAAGCAGTATCTTAGATTCTTGAGAATCGAGTTTCACTGATAATCCTTAAATAATAAGTCGATAATATAAATCTGGCGACAATCCCTGCCATAAAATATTTAATTATGTTACAAATCCACGTAATACATTCTGTTTCCGGACATCAAGCGTGCAGTTAATACTTCCGGAGTCGTACTTATTGTCAAGCTTAGCAAGACAATTGCCACCCACGGAATAAGCAAAAGAACAGTTTCTAGGCACGCAACTAAAACCGAATTTACTGTAGCCCGCGATTCCGAGGCCGCGGCTGGCATACAGGGCAGCTGTACGAGGAGCGTCCCATGAAAGGGTCTCGGCGGATCACCGATTCTCGCCCGTTTCCGGCGCAGCGTTGGCAGGCCTTGCCCTCGCGACCGTAGGCGTTCAGGGACCGGGAAAAGTAGCCACTGGCGCCGTTGACATTGACGTATAGGGAGTCGAAGCTGGTTCCTCCGGCGTCTAGCGCACGGGACATCACATCGATGAGTGCCGCGTCCAGGCGTTCGACCTCTGGGCGCCTGATGGTCGCGGTGTTACGGAGCCCGGATAGTCCTGCCTGCCAAAGCGCCTCGTCGGCGTAGATATTGCCAACACCGGAGATCACCGTCTGGTCAAGAATCGCCCTCTTCAGATCGGTGGTTCGTTTGCGCAGCGAAAGATAAAGCGAAGCAGTGTCCCTGTAGGGGTCCAAGACATCTCGGGCTATATGCGCGGCGGCTTGTGCAATACACGGTTTATCGCTGCCGGCACCGCCTGGATGCCCATCCGCGGTCGGCACCAGCGGGGACAGGAACATTCCGCCAAAAATTCGCTGGTCGACGAAGCGCAGCTCGGATGGTGCGTCGCTGCGTTCGCTGAGCGACAACCGGACCTTCAGGTGCTTTTCATCCGGCGCATCTGGCTCTTCGACCAGGAGCTGGCCACTCATTCCAAGATGCGCCACCAAGGCTGCCGGCTCAGAAAGGCCTTCGAGGTCCATCCAGAGAAACTTGCCCCGACGTACGACCGAAGCCAGGGTGCATCCGGCCAGGGTTTCTTCGAAATCGCGCACACCGTCGGCATGCCGCCGAACGGACCGCGGATCCAGGACCTGGGCAGACTCGATCAATCGCGCGCGAACCCATTTATCTAGTCCTTCACGGACAACTTCTACCTCCGGCAGCTCAGGCATATCCGTGCCTTAGCGTTTCGGGAGATCTTCACCGGGGTGAAGCATATTCCACGTGTTCCGCGCGGCTTCTTGCTCGGCTTCCTTTTTCGACGGACCGGTGCCTTTTCCGTGCAGCTTATCGCCAATGAGCAGTTCCGCTACGTATGAGCGAGCATGGTCAGGGCCGGATCCGGTAACCGCATAGCGCATTTCGCCGTTTTTGGCGGCGGCGACTTCTTCTTGGATGACGGTTTTCCAGTCGGTGGCAGCGCCGAGCAGTTGCGGGTCGGAGAGCAGCGGGCCAACGAGGCGCATCACCATGTCACGCGCTTCATCCATGCCGTGCACCAGATAGACGGCGCCAATAAGGGCCTCTACGGTGTCAGCGAGGATGGAAGACTTGTTAGCACCGTTGGACTGGCTTTCGCCGCGGCCCAGGAGAATGTGCTGGCCGAGTTCGAGGCCTCGGGCAATATCAGCCAAGGCGCGGGTACTGACTACTGCGGCACGCAGCTTTGCTAGATCGCCTTCAGGGAGATCGGGGCACGTCTTATAGAGGTGCTCTGCAACGCTAAAGCCCAAGATGGAGTCGCCAAGAAACTCCAGGCGCTCATTAGTGGGTATGCCACCGTTTTCGTATGAGTACGAACGGTGGGTCAACGAAAGATGAAGCGTCTCGGAATCGATGTCGATTCCGAGACGCTTCAAAAGTTCTTCTTTAGAAGACATGTCTTAGACGTCTGCGACCTTGCGACCCTTGTATTCAAGGAACAACTCGGTACCTGCTGAGTCAGTGACAACCTTTGCCTGGTGAGGCAGGCTGTAGGTTACGCGGCCGTTTTCAACGGTCTTCACCAAGCTCGGTGCGGTAGCCTTCCACTGTGAACGGCGGGCACGAGTATTCGCACGGGACATCTTCCGCTTTGGAACAGCCACGACTACTTCTCTTCTCTCTCGTCTGACGTTTTATCTGTTGCCACATCTTCTGTGGCGGCCTCGGACAGCTGCGCAAGCGCTGCCCAACGAGGATCTACTACCTCGTGGTGGTGCTCAGGTTCATCGTTGAGGCTGACTCCGCATTCATTGCAGAGGCCCAAACAATTATCCCGGCATACCGGCTGGAACGGTAGGGCTGTGCCCACTGCGTTCCGCAATACCGGATCGATGTCAATATAGTCACCGACAACCCAATACTGATCTACATCATCATCTTCTTCGAATTCATCGCTCTCTTCATAGTAGAAGAGTTCCTGAATATCAGCCCCGTAGTTGAACCCGATAGGCGCAAGGCACCGTCCACATTCGCCAGCGATTTCCACCGTGGCAATGCCGGATACCAAAATTCCCTCGTGCACAGCTTCGAGGCGAAGATCTAAGGAAATCTCAGATCCTCCACGAATACCAATGAGTGCGTTACCCACATCAGCGGGTGCCGGAACTTGTTCGTTAAGAGCCTTCATGGATCCCGGCGCTCGGCCAAGGTCCATGGCTGATATAACCAATGGCGAGTTGCGATCGAGTGCGCCATGTGACGATCGATCAGAACGCTTATCGCTAATGATGACTCCTATAAAAACATAGTCCGACATTTCATCTTAGCTTGATTGACGCTCACTTCCCAAACCGGGAACGCTTCAAACGGCATAGAATCAATGTTGCACTAAACACACAATATCGCACCTTCCTCTTGCATCAAGACAAAAAGGCACCCATTTCCGCTATTTTTGCTTGCATGAGCCCAGATCATCACACGATTTGAAATTTTTCGGCCATTTGGCCTGTCTACCAGTTACCGAAATAATCTCTTGCATAGAATGATTCATGAGTTTCTGAGGTTCATGAGAGGGATAAATGCGCGCGATTCCAGTTTTGGCCGGTGCAGCTAAATTTGCCAAGATGCGCTTGGACGCCCGCCAGCAGCGCGCTTACGTCCAGCGGCACGCTCGGCACCTATTCCATCAGCCCACCGGTGAGCAACGGTATCGGGTGGCACTGTACTTTGCCGATGCGATGGTCAATGCGTATCAGATCCGCCAGTGGTATGAGCCGTTGAAGCACTTGGCCGAGTCCGCTCCGGTCGTGGTGATTACCCGCAACGCCGGTACCGCGCTGGCCTTGTCTGAAGAATGCCCGCTTCCCGTGTATCTTGCCCCCACAATTGGCGACATCGAAGAATTAGTTGATTCCCAGAATCTCAACGTGGTGTTCTACATCAATCAGAACATCCGCAACTTCCAGATGCTCCGCTTCAACGAACCCAACCACGTGTTCATCTGCCATGGGGAAAGCGAAAAGGCCTATATGTGGTCTAACCAGCTCAAAGCCTATGACTATGTTTTCAGTGCAGGCCAGGCCGCACGTGACCGGCTAGCGCTGAACTTGCGTAACTATGATGTCGAGCAGCGAACCCGATTGGTTGGCCGGCCGCAGATTGATGCGGAATATCTGGCTCCCTATGCGCTGAATAGCGCGCTGCCCACGGTGCTCTATGCGCCCACCTGGGAAGGGGACCGTCCGTCAATGAACTACGGATCGGTATCGAGCCACGGCGTGCAGGTCATCGATTCGTTGATCAATGACGGAGGCTTCAACGTCATTTTCCGCCCGCATCCTCGGTCCGGGGTCAACGTTGAACAATTCGGCGCGGACGTGGCCAAGATCCGGGAAAGACTCAATTCGGCGAATCCGAAATCAGCTGGACGGTTGCTCTTTGACGACACCGCGCATTGGGGATGGCAATGGCATAAGGCGGATGCCTGCATCACGGACATCTCGGCTGTAGCCTACGATTTCTTTGCTACCGGCAAACCCATATTCATCACCACACCCGTGTCCTCGGAGGCCGTCGTGGCCGACTCCCCCGCATTGGAACAGCTACCGAGCCTAAGCTCAGTTCAAGCCGCGCACACTGCCGATCTAGTCCGTGAAGCGCTGGAAACCAACGACGCCGAACGTGATGCCCTCATTGAGAAGTACTTCGGGGACATCACGCCCGGCGCGAGCATGACGCGGTTCCTGGCGGAGTCGCTCGCCCTGCTCGACTCCTAGCCCAGGCGCGAACCGGTAGGCACTGGCGATTTCACCAGAGTTTCGAATTGTTCTAGCGCCTGCAATTGGTAGCGTTCGGCATCAAACTCAAGCTCGGCCTTGTACCCGTTGAGATGATGTTCCATGCCTTCGGCCAATCCCTCGACGGAATTTTCGACAAGCAGTCCGAATCCTCCGGTCAAGACGCTGCGCGAACCGACGACGTCGGTGGAAATTGCCGGTAGGCCCAGCATCATCGCCTCGATCATTGCGAGTCCTTGTCCTTCATAGTCCGAGGAGAAGACGAAACAATCGGCAGATTTCAAGGTCGGGAACGGGTTGGCTAGCAGACCGGTGATAACTACTTGGCCGGATAAGCCAAGTTCGGTTATCTGCTCTTCGAGGCTCAGACGCAACGGTCCGTCGCCGATGAGCAACAGTCGGGTATTTGCATGAGCGGCGTGCACCCGAGCGAATGCGTGCAGCAACTTTGCCTGCCCCTTTTCGGGGGAAAGTCGTGCCATATTCGCGAAGATCGTCAACCCCTCTCCGCTGAACTCGTGCACCGGTTCGGACAGTTCTGCCCAATCCGAGGGCTTGTTCAGATCCAGCAGGTTTTCCGAGACGGTGAATTTTGATTCGTCGATACCGAATTGTTCACCTAGTTGCCGTTGATTGATCTCCCCCACGCTGTCGGTCACCGAAACGAGGGCGTCATAGTGGCCGTAGGTGGCGAACAAGCCTGGCATGGTGCCGAAGCGCAGCAGCCATTCGCCCACCATATCGTTGTGAAGGTAGATGCTCGTGCTTGCTGCGTGGCTGTGGGCCGCGGCGAAGAGCGCGGCCCAGAACCGTGAATATCCTTCAAAATTGATGGCCATGTCAAAGCGAGCGGAGCCGAAGCTGCGGTTCATTTCCCGCGCCATGGTGCCCAGATGAATATTCTCTGCCTCTGCCGAGCTGAAACCGCGCTGGGCATGGAAAGAATCCGATACCCAGCGTTCCTCGGCGGACATCGCCGTGGCTCCTGCGCGCGGCAGCACCTTCACATGGCTGGGCAGCGAATTGAGGATTTCCATGGCCGCCGGGTCGGAACCCGTCGCGTTCATGTCCACTGCCACCGCGACGAGGTACTTGTCGGGATCCAAGGAGCCAATCAGGTTCACGAAGGCTGTTGCGATTCCGTTGGGCTTGAATGGGCCCTGGTAGAAGAGGAGTTTGGTCCGAGCGTCGGCCTCTGGGGCGAGTACGTGCGCCTGATCTTCAAAGAAGAAGAATTCGATGACCCGTGCGCTCGCGTTTCCATCCTCCATCGGAGCGAACTCTGCAAGATTCTCCTCGAAATTTGGGTGCGCGGTGCCTGCTGGGGCTTGCAGCGTCTGGCGCAGGCTGCTGACCAAATCGTCAATGCTGTCGCTGACTTCTCCGGGCCAGCTTTCGCGCTCGAAATACAGCCCGCGTTCGGCATCATAGGCTTCGAAGTCCGGGGTGTAGAAGAGTACGGGCTTTCGCGCCGGGAGAAAATCATAGAAAATCGATGAATAGTCTGTGATCAGCACGTCGACAACGGCTAGAAGTTCGTTGGTATCGATCGACGCCGGAACCACTGTGGCGTCCAATTGCGCGTCGCCAATGAGCTGTTCGGCGAAGCGGTGCGCGCGGAACAGCATCTGGTGGTCGCCGCGCGCCATTTTGGCTACGTCCGTCACCAACGAATCCACGTTATAGCTTCGGTCGTTGAGCTGTCCGCGCCAGGTGGGGGCAAAGAGCACGACCGGTTCATGGTTCTGCGGATCAATCCCCAGCTCGGTGAGTATTTCTGCACGGCGCTGCGCGCTGAGGTTCACCATCGAGTCAACACGTGGGCTGCCGGTCAGTGCCACCGTAGCCGGGAACATCCCGTCCAGGTCGTGATCCTGCGACAGCGTCTTCAACGTGTGCCGGTTCGGCACCATCAGGTGTGTGGTGTGCAGGAAGTTGCGCTGCACATTTCTATGTTCTCCAACGGCGCCCTTGACGAGCTTTCCCATGAATTTCAGCGGGGTACCATGCCAGGTATTCAGGACCTGCTGCCCCTCGCGCCTTGAGTAATATGCCGGGAAAGTAGCGTTATTCACCAGGTATTTAGCGGTTCCCAGCACCCGGATATAAGCATCCGAGTGTTGCTTGATAATCGCTACATCCAGATCTTCCGAAAGCTGCGCAGGGACCTCGTTGTGGTCGTTGTAGACCCACGCGTAGCGGAACCCGTCGAAGCGTTCGTCTTGGCGCATGGCCTGGTAAATGGCCAGAGGGTGGCAATGCACGTTTTTTCCGTGAGAAGACTCAAAAAGCACCAGCTTCTCATCCAGGGGAAGCTGTTCGCTCGAGTGAATGTATAAGGCGCCCCGGTGTCGCCCCACGCCCTTGAGTGCGGTTCCCAGACCCGCCACCGAAATCTCGGTGAAGAGCAGCATATTCTCAAAGTAATCGCAGGCAACTCGCGGCTCACCGCTCTTGGCCAGTGCTTGTCCTGCACGTGCCTGCCACGTCCGTTGGGTCGTAGAGGTGTGCCATAGCGCATCTCGATAGGCTTCCGCGGCGTCATCCCACTGCCCGCGTTCTTCGGCAGCCTGTGCTAGGTCGATATGGTGGGCGGCGCGTGGCCCGGCTGCGGCCGGGACCTTCAGCTTTCCGTCGAGGTAGCCCCACGCGCTAGCCGCCCGAAGGTACACTCTTGCCGCTTGTTCATAATCGTTCATTCGGTGCAGGGCATGGGCATAACGGTAGAGCGCTACAGGTTCTTCCACACGGCTTTGCTCCGGCAGCAATTCGACAAAGCTCGAGTAGGTATCCGCGGCACCGGCGAAATTGCCGGCGCGGGCGTAGACCCGGGCTTGGGCGTAGGCCGATAGTACCTGCTCTTCGACCGTAGTGGCGGCTTCGCGAGCGTCGCCGAAGTGCTTGGCTGCCGCTTCCAGATTGAACAGCTTGCTGTTCACTTCGCCTGCGCGATAGTTCAGTCCTTGCCTCGTCCCCGGGCTGTTGGAGGCGGCCAACGCTTCCCGGTAGGATTCCGAGGCTCGCATCCAGTCGTTTGCTCGTTCATGCAACCGTCCCACACCCAGCGTCGATATTTGTTGGTCATTGCTGGTGAGCACGGCTTGGGCGTCGGCTCGTTGTGCGTTCTCGTATTCGCCTAGTTCCTCGTAGGCACGAGCCAGGCCATACCAGGCCTTGGAATACTCCGGATCCAGTGCCGTGGCCTGCTGGAAATAGTCTCGGGATATTTCGAACCGAGCCATGAATTGTGCCGCCTGGCCGGTGAGCAGCATCCACTTGGCTTCAAGCTCGTGCACCGGGGCGTACGCCTGGCGTACTTCGAGCTCACGCCATCGCTGCCCGGTTTGAAGCAGATGATCTGCGAGGGACGCGGAGCTCGAAGGCTCGGCAGGGAACCTGACGACGAGATTCTCTAATATTGACCCGGCAAGATCCTTCTTGCGGGCAGCAACCGCGCACTTGGCGTAACGGGTGTGCCACCGAATATTTTGCGGTTGTCCAGCGCAAGCCGCCGCGAATAGCTCCAGGGCGCGGTCGAACTTTTTCATCCGCTGCATGTTCATGGCAAGGGCTTGGATCCAGCCGAAGCGGTGCGGTTGGTGCGCGATGGCGGATTCCATATTGACCATGGCCAAGGAATATTTCTTCATCTTGAACTGGCAGAATCCGAGCCGGAAGCGAATTTCGTCGGATTTCAGGAGTTTCGTTGCCAGCGCCCGTTCATAGAATATTGCGGCAAGGCGGAATTTGCCGCGATGTTCGATACGTCGTCCAATTCCTAGGATGACGCGGGTACTAAATCTATTCACAATGTTCCTTTAACCATCGGCCCGTGCTGGATCACGCAGGCTGTCCATCGGTGGCTCGCGAGCTACCTGATGATTCTTCCCTATTTACCCGGACAATCAGCTATATTTCAGCCGTGTTGGCTGCCATCCGAAGTAAAGCCCGGCATCGATAGATCGATGCCGGGCTTTACTGGCTAGCTATGAACTGCGTGGGAAGAAGCGTTCAACGACGCGCCGTGAGGCTGATCCGTCGTCGTGTGGCGCGAAACGGGCAATGAAGCTCTCACGGTCCGCTCCCCCAATGTCCTTGCCATCCAGAGCTCGCTGCACCGTATCCCACAGCTCCGTTTCGGTCTCGACAATCGGACCAGGCATTTCCTTCTGGTAGTTCAGATAGAACCCGCGGAGGTTATCCCGATAATTTTCCAAGTCATAGGCGTAGAAAACGATCGGTCGGCGCAGCAGGGAATAGTCGAAGAACACCGAAGAATAGTCCGTGATCAGAACGTCTGCCGCCAGGTATAGCTCCTGGATGTCCGCGTAGCTCGAGACATCCATGATCCGCGTTTGGAGCTCTTCCGGAATGCTGATCGCGTTGGAGACGAGCACGTGCATGCGCAGCAGCAGCACGGTGTCCGCACCAAAACGCCGGTCAAATTCCTCCAGGTCCATTGGAAGTTCGAAGCTGAATCGACCGCGGCCTGTTCCTGCGTCATCTCGGAAGGTGGGCGCATAAAGGATGGTTTGCACTCCCAGAGCCAGACCAAGCCCTTCACGAATCTTTGCCTCCCTAGCTGGCGCGTCGCTGGACATGAGGATGTCGTTGCGCGGATATCCAAGTTCGGCGGCAATTCCAGAGAATGAATACGCCGATTTCATGATCTCGGTGGTGTATTTTGACGGCGAGATGAGGTGAGACCACTGGTTGGTGGCATTCAACACTCGCTGGACGTACCCCTCATCACGGCCATGGATCTCCTCGATATCCAAAGCCATATGCTTCAGCGGCGTTCCGTGCCAGGTCTGCAGGAAGATGCCTTCCTTGCGACGGCGCAGGTAGTGCGGGAAGCTCTGATTGCTCACCCAGTACTTAGCCCTCGCCAAGTACCAGAAGTACTCGGGAGAAAGCCGTTTGATGGTGATCGTGTTGGAGTCGGTGAAGCGATGCGCACCCGAATAGATCCAGACCTTTTTGCGGGTATCGCCGCTGCGAACCAGTTCTTCATAGATGTACCGCGGCGAGTCGCCGTATTGCTTGCCCAGTCCCGACTCGAAAACAATCAGGTTATCGTCGGCCGGCGTGCGGGACACGGCCTTGAACAGGGCGCGCATGACCGAGAAGTAGCGCTTGTCCTTCCGGAATCGGCGCATGAGCTTTTCAGGCAGTTCAGCCTTCCATCCGTCCTGCGAGCGGCGGCGCAACGCGGCCTGCTCGATCTCAGCGGTAACTCGCTGGCTGTTGCCTTGGTCCCGGTGGGTCATGAAGGCGTCTGCTCGCAGGACGTATTCGGCCTCCATGGCCTTGTCCCGGTCCATCGTCTCCGTAAGATCCTGCAAGAGGGTCGCGCTATCAAACGCGATACGCCCCGGCAGCTCGGCATCCAGGTCAAGATGCGAGCCTTGCTTGCCCAGGAAGCGTGCACGGTCAAATTGGAAGTAATGCACCGGTTTGTGCAGGAAGCTGAAGTCAAAAGCCACCGAGGAGTAATCGGTAACCATCACCGCAGCGGTTTTAATCAATTCCTGGACGTCGACCTCGCCCTGAACGATCAGTCGTGCCGGAGTATCTTTGAAATGCTCGCGGAAGTGCTGCATATTCGGGTGCAGGCTGAAGACAATCTCTAGCGAATGCTCGGCAGCCAATACCGCGAGTTCCGGAGACGAGAGCAGATCCTTCCACTGCTGCAGGTACTCGGATTCGAGGAACGCTTCCTCGTTCTGCATCCAATCCCGCCAAGTGGGAATGATCAGCAGCATGTTCTGGTTGGTTGAGATATCCTCGGCAAGCAGCGAGTCGAACCTCGACAGGCCCGTGACTTTGACATCTTCTGCGGAATACAGGAAGTCCGAGACGATGTACTGCTTTTCGCGCTCGGAGGACACCATGAACAAGTCCGTGGTGAAGCCCGGGGAGTTCTTTCCGTAGTTGGGCACCATCCATTTGGTGCCCATGACACCGTGCTGGAGGAAGACTCGGATTGCGCGGGTCCGTGAGGAAAAGCTTTGATGACGGGTGGGGTACAGATAGTCCGCATGGTGGGTGCCGACAAATCGGGATGCCCTAATGGCCAACTCGAAGTGCTCTTTGCTGCCATGGAAAACAACATGGTCCATCGAGTCGAAGTTGCGCAGATCCGGGGCATTCTCGTCAATGACATAGTAGGCATCGATGTCCGTGCGCTCGGCACGCAAATAGCGGAACAAGTGCAGCCCATTGTCCTGAGCTTTGTAGGACAGCTCTCCGACAATCCAGATGGGCTTGCGCCCCGCCTCAAGAATCGGGAAATGCCGCGCCTTTGAATCGGCCAGGACCGCGAAGGCCTCCTTGTCGAAGACTTCAAGAGTCAACGATGTGGATTTGGCCTTGAAGGTGAAGTACGGCGAGATTGCCAGCGTCTGGTTCCCCACCTGTACCGCACCGGCACGGGTGGTTGAACGGACCACGAATGGGGTTCTGGTGACACGGATGCGACGTGGTTCGTCGTTTCCCTCGGAGGTGACCATCAAGTAGACATCGTAGTTATCGCCCCGGTCGATCAATGACCAGTCTTCTTTGGAGAAGTCCAAGGAAGTCTTCCAAGAGTACGTAGCCTTGCCAAATCGGCGGTCCGCAAGAGTATCGTCCAAGGCCAGGTCCACGGGCGATTCAAAAACCAATTGGGAGCGGCGCCCGACAATGCTCAAGTGCGCCCCGGTCAGCCGATCGGTTTGCGTGTCAAGAATCCCGGCGAGGCTGAATACCCCCTCTTGGACTTGCGTCTTGTCGGTTCGAATCCGATAGGAGTGCGTAACATCGCGGTTCAGCCCAATGGACACCTCGGCACGTTTGTTCACGTAGACACCGGCGCTGCGTTCGCCCGCATGGAAGTGAGCGGCATCGCGCAGTTCGGTCTTTTCAAACCTACCCATAATGCGGTGAGCGATCACCGGACCGTCGAGAACTAGTGCCTCCTCGGCAATAAGATCCTTGACTTCCTTGCGGCGCATCAGCTCGCCATTGGGTTCGAGCTGTACCCAGGCGATCCCGGTGGGCAAGTCTTCAAAGAGGCAGTTGAACGTGAATGCCAAGCGTACCGTGCCGGCGGGAAGACCTTCGTCGTCCACTGCGGACTCTTCGGATACCGCAACGTCGTCATCATCCGGGACGGTGATGCTCGCCTCTGCAGCTTTCTGCGCACGGTAGTCTTCCCATGCATCGAGCAGGGCTGCTAGCCCGATCTTCGCTTTGGCAGTGATCCGTCCGGTATCTGCGTGTTCCACGTTATCCGTGGTTGTGCTGAACACGAGGGTCCGGCCATGCAGCACCGAGACGCCAGAGGGAGCGTAATCCAGCTCCGCGTCCACGAGCAGGGCGCCGTCGCGTGACTCCAGGCCAAGCGTATGATGACCGGCATAGTAGCGGAACGATTTCCTTTTCAGACGCTGGCCGCGGACATCGCTGACGAGCGACTGGACCAGCGTTTGCGCGGAAAGCTTCTTTAGAACCACTGACGATATTCCTTAAAATTGTGCGTCACTAACTTTCAGATTCTGGCGTTGCGGCCAGAACCTATTTTTCAAATGAAGAACGATACGGATACAGGACTTCGAACAGCTGCTTCACAACGCGCGCTCTTTGCTGGATGTCTGTTGGCTGCCGGACCTCGTTCAAGCAGAACATTTGCGGCGGTTTACGCCGGGCTAGACGAAGCGCCTGCACTGAAAGGCTGGGACTACCTATATCTAAGTAAGCGTAGTCGAAATCTGCAGGGTATCCCTGACCGGTCCGGGCAGCTAGCTGATGCGCCAGCGACGACGGAAGTGAAATATCGGCGGGGTTGCGAAATTTATTCCTCGCCGTAGCGGCCAGTTCTACTTCATATTTTTCTTGGGCCAGCCGGTGAACGCTGAGTCGCTGCGGGTGCGCGACGTGCTTAAATTTACGCGAGGTAGTGCGTCCGTAGGATGAAACTACGAGCTCGCGATTATTTGCCGCAGCCACGTTGACTGGAAGTTCTGCCTCTGTGGCATCCGCAAAGTGCCCTTGAGCTAGGGAGAATTTGGCTTGCCCAGACGGTCCGAAGAAGGTGTTGGGTGAAAGCGGTTGCCCGAAGAACACGTCGTCATTGACGTAAATGAAATGTTCGCTGAGACCCGGGATGAACGATAACCGTGATTCGATGGCATGCGAATTGAACGTTGGCAAGCAACGTGGGTCGAAGATCTCTGCATGGTCAACCACCGTGAGTTTTGGGTGCTCATCTACAAGCCACTTGGGCACTTGAGCGGCCGTAACCAGATATATGTTATTAACCCAGGGAAGATTCATTTCCAACGAACGCAGTGAATACCGGAGCTCATCATGAGAAACAAATCGCCCCAAGTCCGCGGCGCTTGATTCGAGTTCACCCTTTTCCTTCAGCAGTGCCCGCCGATACGCGGACTGCCAACTCGGATCGTCGGCATCTACCCAGGTGTAGACCACATCGATGGGGCCAACAAAGTCCAAGGCATCGTGCATTGGTTCTATTTCTCCCGGAAATACATTCCATCTGGCTCCGGTGCCCTGGGATCGAGAATCGAGCCGTGAGAGGCCCACCGCCCAAGAGCTGGAAGCTGCGTATGAGCCAAGCTCGGTGATGGGGTAACAGGACATCCCAGCTAATTGGAGCTCCGATTCCAACAAGCGCCAAGACTCGTGGTACGTGACATAGCTAGTGGAATTTTCATCCCAGGCGTAAGTTATGCCCAGCCGATCGGCGACGGCCCTGACGGCATCTTCATTCTCTGAGCGCACCTTGGATGCGGAAGCCAACAGCGGCAATTTCCCGGATTGCTGGGAAACTAGGACCTTGCGCAGCAGTGCCGACGGCAGGATCCTGCCTAGCTTGCCACGCCATCCAGCGAATTCCACGACTCTCCCGATTCTTGGTCAACTTAGAAGTCCGTACCTATTCTACGAAATGCTGGGTCCGCAGCGACGAGAACATCCGGGCGTAATTGCCTAGTATTCCCTGATAGTTTCATCCAATTCTGCCCCGCGGAAGTCCAAGCGCTGGGACTGCTCCATGAAGATTTGTGGTGCGTTCCGCAAAGCTCACTGCCAGGTCTTTGGCATCAACTCGAGCCGGAAGAATTGTCGTAACGGTCCTATTCAAACCACGACATGACTTTAAGCCCCCACTCCGTGCGGGTATGCGAAGCAATCAAGGTAATCTTCGGAATGCGGCGCAGCCAAACAGTTCCGAACTTTCTGCGAATACAAGCCGAGTCACCGGGAGCGCTCTGTGACTAATCGATGTAGCCCACCGCCAAGCGGCAGCATTCCGGGCGCACACCTGCTACTTGGGGCTTACTCTTCTGGGAGAAAAGCGCTCTTGCTGACTAGCTCAGTTCCTTAACGATTTGGCTCAATGAGTCAAGCGTATTCTTCAACGACTCGACGTGCCTTTCATCGAATTCGCTCAATACGCGTTTCATCTCGGTAGTCGAGATTCCCGCGGTACGCGGCAAGTAAACTACTTCAACTTCGTCGCCCAGGTCATCAAATTTGTCCTTCCAATCTTCGCCGATTCCAAAGACCTTCGCATCATATTTTTTGATGTCCAAGCGCTTCTGCTCCCAGTTCTCTTCCGGGATCGCCAGGTCCACGTATTTGATGGCCTGGACGATTTCTAGACGCTGGGCAAACGGAACAACAGGCTTCTTGCCCTTGATCGCATTGAATTCATCTGTTGATACGCCGACTACGAGTCGGTCACCCTTTTCCTTCAGGCGCTTGAGAATATTCAGGTGTCCAATATGAAACAAGTCGAACGTTCCGTAAGTAAGAACTGTTTTAGCCATGTTTACCTCCGCGCCATTTAGCTGGTGCATAGTTTTAGTGGCGAGCTCTGCCGCTCGCCATAAGTTTTAAAGTACTGGTGGTCTTCCCGCCATAGTCATTCTAAGCACGGTTGACCATCTAAGCTTAGGCCGAGCCTCCCGATGCCATGGACTTCCACGCCAGCCCGCACGCCAACCAGCCACATATTGACTGACAGCAGAGCGATTTTTCCTCATTCTGAGACACTCAACCAAGAGCCATGAAGTTGGATAGATCCAGCACAAGGGAGCCGGCAGATTTCGACGTGCCAGCCAAACCCTATTCCGTGCGTTTAGCCGGTAGAACTCATCATGGCGACGCGGATCCACGACCGGATGGCCGATCCTCATGTCTCCGGCATACCAAACATAGTGTCCGGTGTCCCAGATACGCCAAGCAAGTTCAATTCCCTCATGTGCGTACCAAAAACCGGCAGCCCAGCCACCTGTTTTGTCAAATAACGCGCGTGGGCTGACCAGGCAAGTCTCCCCGACGTGGAAAACCTTGCTAGGTTCTTCTGCGGTGCGCTTATTCAAGCGAGGGATCCAACGGGTGGGATCATTCTCGAAAGATTTCGGATCGGTAATGCGCGGCTGCAGCAAGCCCATCTTCGGATAGCTCTTGAAGCGCTCGACTGACGTAATTAAGAAATCATCGTCAAGGAACCAAGAATCATCATCCAGAAAGCAGAGGTATTCGCCATTAACTAGACCCACGCCGGCATTGCGGCCAGCAGGAATTCCAAGATTCTCCGGAAGAAAATGCGTCTTTATGGAGGCAGGGATATCAACAGGATCCCAACCATTGCCAACGACCACGGCGTCGATCTGTACAGCCTCCTGGGCAAGTAGGGAGTCCAAAGCGCGCCGCAACTCTGCGGGGCGGTTTCCCATTGTCAACACGACGACACCGACGCGAGGCAATTCTTTTTCAGACATCATCCTCCTCCCTTCGAACTAACTGGCTTTAAGCCGTGTGGAAGCCATGTTCGCAATGAAATGGCCAACGTTAACCAGGACGGTTGCAGGCAAGAGAATCCAAATCATCCATTTCTCGGCAATTCCAGGAATGCCGACCAGAGCAGAGATGATTGAACAGGCCAAAATTACCAAGCTGAGTTCCACCGCGTGAAGCATCCGGTGGAAGGGCATGAAGCGGGCCAGCGAACGCAAGCGGCCCACGATGGATGTCACCGGAATTGAACGCGCATCTGCGGTATCCGGGAGCTTAGCCAGTCCAGCCATACTTCGGGCGGCATGCACCATCAAGGACTGGGACCTGTTCAATACCAGTAACACAGCTAGGCACCCAGCCATGAACAACGTTGGCCAGGCTTGCGCTGCATTCGCTCCGCCTGCCGAGAGCTCTAGGAAAACGCGATATCCCAAGGCAATAGGTATGAGGGCTTCGGTCGTATGGTGACCGACCATGTCGATAAAAATGCCACGTGGTGACTGCGTACCACGCCACCGAGCAACTTCCCCGTCCGAACAATCAAAATAGAGCTGAACTTGTGACAGAACCACAGCGAGAATCGGGCCCCAGATGCCCGGAATCAGCAGTGCCAGGGACATGCACCAACCGGCAAGAATCATCAACCCGGTAACACCGTTGGCCGAGATTCGGGTACGGACCAACACCGCGGTGAGATATATCGAGATATGGCGCAGGTACAGCTCAGCTGTCCAGTGCTCCGCGTTCTTGCGCGCACGGACTTCAGGGGGTTGGCATACGGCCCGCAGCTCTTCTAGGGTGGGCCGAGCCGGGCGTTCGGCAATCATTTGATTCGCCCTTTATCGAGAGTGCTTCCTGCTCCCACTGCGCGGCCCTTGATATAGCCGGCGGCCCATGGAAGGTGTATGGCCGGGAAGGTGGCTGCGGTAAGCAGCTTTTCTTTCAGGCCTTCTCCCTTGGCCCGAAAGCCGGCGAGCAAAGCGCACGCGCCGTAGAGAACCGGAATCGCTTTGCTGAGCATCAGCAGGATATTGACTGGCTTCGGAAGTCTTTCACCGGCCAACGGCTGAATTACTGCTGACGCTATCCCCACGCTAATCCCAGCAAGGAGTAATGGTGGAAGGTCATGGCGCAACGATTTGCCCTCTGGGAAACGACGCGCAATTTCCCCGCGCCAAGTTCCGGAAGCAAATGACTGTTTAATCAGGGAAGGGAAGTTGTCTCTCGGGTAATAGCCAACCTTAAGTTCCGGATCAAACCAGACCTTATGCCCCGCCTGACGGATCCGCAGGCATAGCTCCCAATCTTGAGCACGCCACATGTTTTCGTCGAAATAGCCCACTTCTTCAAAAACTTCGCGACGGAAGATACCTAAGTATGCCGACTCCGCTTCGCCTTCGGGTGCGCCGGAATGATATGCAGGTCCGCCGAAACCGAACTTGGAGTGATACGCCGCGGCAATCGCCCGCTGGAGTGCCGTGCGCCCACGGGCGTCCATCAGGCCACCCACATCATGCGCGCCTACACGATTCAACGTTTCAATGCCCTGCTTCGTGTAGGAAGCGGGCAGCTCGCTATGCGCATCAACGCGAATAACAATCGGATTAGTCGAACTGCGGATGGCGAGATTCAATGCAATCGGAGTTCGCCCTTGTGGGTTGTCTACCAAGGTGATGCGAGAGTCTTGAGCCGCTAGGCGCTGTGCGACAAGATTCGTCTCGTCCGTGCTTGGACCTAGTGCAAGAACAAGCTCCTTGTCACCTTCGTAGTCCTGCGCCAAGATAGAAGCGACGGCCTCGTCGAGGTAATCTGCTTCGTTCAGCACAGGCATTACGTAGGCAACGCCTGGATAGTCAGTCATCCGTTCCTTTATTTCTTCTTCAAGTGTGCTTGGTACGCCTTGATCACGGTGTCTGGATCGCCGTCCATTTTCTGGACGCCTTTTTCAATCCAGATGCAGCGATTGCAGGTTTCCTTGATCGAGTTCATCGAGTGCGAAACGTTGAAGATCGTTCCCGCGTTCTCACGAATTTCGCGGATTTTCGCTTCACTGCGTTTTTTGAACTTCGCGTCACCGACCGCCAATGCTTCATCAATAATCAAGATGTCGTGCTGCTTCGACGCCGCGATCGCAAATTTAAGGCGCGCGCTCATGCCGGAAGAGTAGGTACGCATGGGCAAATCGATAAATTCTTCAAGTTCAGCAAACTTGATGATGTCTTCGCGCATCTTCTCGACTTCTTGACGGTTGTAGCCAAGGGCGAGTCCGCCGAGAGTAATATTCTTATCTCCCGAGAGTCCGGGGATCAGAGCAGCGCCGACGCCCAAAAGGCTCGGACGCGATCTTGCAAACACGCTTCCGGAAGCAGGAGGAGTCAAGCCTGTAATAGCCTTAAGCAACGTCGACTTACCCGAACCATTTGATCCGATAACTCCGATCGACTCATTTTCGTAAGCTACGAACGAGATCCCTTTCAATGCATGCACCGTGCGGACACCACGCATATTCGACTGCAGCAAGCGTCGTGCCCCCGCTGCGCCGACTGCTTTTCCGCTCGAGAACACTTCGTATTTCACATGAAGATTATCCACCATCACGACAGGCTGACGGCTGGGATCAATATTCAGATTCGAGTTCTGTACGTCTTCCGATGGGACCACGTCGATGAACGAAGTATCATCGGAAAAAATCCGCTCGGGTTCATATTCCGGATGCAGTTCGGGGTTGATGAGATCATCAAAATTAATTCTCACGGCCGTAACGCTCCTCCGCTTTCCAGAAGTAAACAAGACCGAACGCCAGAGTAGCAATCGCCCAAATACCTACGACAAACCATGCGCGTGGTTCGTATACCGCGTGGTCCATGATCATCGCACGCGCAATTTGCAATGTCTGATACAGCGGGTGATAGTCAAAGGCTGTAACCATCCAGGGCCATTTGTTTAGGATGCGATCCACGCTAAACAAAACACCCGAAGTGTAGAACAGTACTCGGCCGATCAGCGGCAATATATTGGTGAAGTCGCGTATATGCACGGTAATACGCGCACAGATCAGCGCAACACCCATGTTGAAGACACTGAAAAGAAGCACCAGCGGAATTATTACAAACCACGTCCACTTAGGTGACGTGCCCAAGATTAAAGCGTAAATGAACATTACGGCAAGCATCGGTGCCAACGTCAAGATGCCCTGAGTTACCTGTGCAACGGGCAGGGCAAGCCTCGGAAAGGCCAGAGATTGGACAAGGGCAGTATTTCCCGTAATTGATTTTGCGCCACCAGACATAGATGACGTGAAAAACTCAAATAGGAACACGCCGATAACAACGAAAACTGGGAAGTCTACCCCCCTGCTGCCACCTTGCAAGATGCCGAAAATGAATCCATACATCACTGCGTTAAATGTAGGTTTAAGTACCACCCAAACCATGCCCAGACGGTTACGTTCGTTCTGAGACTGAAGTCGGGCCTTGGCAAGTTCATAAATGAATTCGCGACGACTCCACGTCTGCTTCAGGTAATCGACCAATGACGGTCTTGCCCCTACTCGGTGCAAGCCGTACTTCTCGGCCTCCTCCGCAACTGTCATGTGCAAAATGTCCTCTTGTCGAATGCTAACTACTACTTGAATTCGTAAGCACAGATGATCAAAGTCTAGTTTACGAGTGGTGGTAACACGTGATTTCGCGCTGCGTACGCGAGTGCAATTGCTCCCACTCGCGCTTGGCCACGTCTATTCTGGCGGGTACTCAGCCAAATATTCAGCCATGGTATCGGTTTGCAGAGCCTCTGAAATTTGAGCGACTGCTAGTTCGCTGGCAAGTTCGATTGACTGACCATCGGCGCTAGTTGAGCTACCTGCAGTCGGCATCGTGAACATCTCCAGGTTTTCGGTGTCCACGTTTTTGAGCTGCATACCCAAACCAACTAGTGTCGCCGCGTCGAATTGCGAGTCGAAGCTCAGGTAAGGCGAAACCTTGTCGACAATATCGTAGAGCTTCACCGGATTGGTGAGCGTATCGTTGGACAGCATCTGGTTTACGGCCGCAACGAGGAATGTCCGTTGATTCTTGACGCGCTGGTAATCACCGTCATTGAACGACTTTCGTTCACGGACGAAACGCAGGGCGCGATCCCCTTCAAGAGTGACCTCGTCGGCAGGGTAGAAGTAGTCCGTGTCATTCGCGGTGAAGGGTATTTCATTGTCGACCGTCACGCCGCCCAGGGCCGTGGAAAGCTCTCGGAAGCCCTCAAAATCAATCATCGCCACGTGATCGACTTTCGTGTCGAAAAGTCCTTCCACGGTTTGCATCAGTAACGGTACCCCTCCAAGCGACACCGCAGCGTTGAGCTTGTTCTGGCCATATCCTGGGATATCTACCCACATATCTCTGACCAAAGACATGATGTAAATTTGCTCTCGGTTTTCTGGAATATGCACCAGCATCATGGAGTCACTGCGTTGATTCACCGCGCCGTCTAGCGCCGCTGCGTCCGATTGCTCATCATCAGCATGATCTACTCCTAGCATCAAGATATTCATGGAGCCATCGTCGGGATCTTTGACAGGTCTCGAACTCTGCTGCTCATCGCTGTAGTCGATGGACAAGGTATTGGTTTTCGAATTGAACTGATGTTGAAGACTAAAAAGGTAAAACCCTGCACCTAAGGCTGCAATGACTACGACCGCAACTACGGACAATAGAACGCCACGCAGGCGGCGCTTCCGCCGTCGCTCCACACCATAGCGCGCGCTACGAGACGTAAAGCTTTCACTTGTGTTTTGGGTATTCATTCCTGCAGCTTCTCAAAGAAAATCTAGGGTATGCCCATGTGGCAAGTTCAATGCTCGCTACAGGGGCAAAGAAAAAGACTACTCAAGATAAATGTGATTATCCTGAGTAGCCCCTTACGATTAGTCTTCGAGGTTTGCGACGAACGTCCTTAGCCAAGTCTTCATGCCCGCGCCTAGTTCCTCGTTTTCAACGGCCAAAGTCACGTTTGCCTGGAGATAGCTCAGCTTGTCACCAGTGTCATAACGTCGGCCGCGGAAAACTACGGCATGGACTCCGGCTCCTTCATCGCTGCCCACAGCAAGCTCCTGAAGAGCATCTGTCAGCTGAATTTCACCGCCGCGTCCCGGAGCGGTGTGCTCAAGCACCTCGAAAACTCTGGGGTGCAGCAGGTAGCGGCCGATGATTGCCAGATTGCTTGGAGCTTCCTCCAAGCTTGGCTTCTCAACCAGGGCATTCACTTTCACATAGTCTTCGCCCTCGACGAGAGAAACGTCCGCACAGCCGTAGGCGCTAATCTGTTCAGGCTCGACCTCCATGAGCGCGATCACCGACCCACCGGTCTTCTGCTGGGTTTCTACCATGAGCGACAACAGTTCATCGCGTGAATCAATTAAGTCGTCTCCCAGTAAAACTGCGAATGGTTCCTGCCCTACGTGCTGCTTTGCGCATAGGACCGCATGTCCAAGGCCTCGAGGGTCGCGCTGGCGTACGTAGTGAATATCGCCAAGTTCCGTTGCTTCCTGAACCGAACGCAACTTCTTCATGTCCCCCTTGGCTTCCAAGGATGCTTCCAAGGAGGGAACCCGATCGAAGTGGTCTTCGAGAGCGCGCTTGCTACGCCCAGTAATCATCAGCACGTCGTTCAGCCCAGCATTCACGGCTTCGGCAACGACATACTGGATTGCAGGCTTATCAACAACAGGAAGCATCTCTTTTGGCATTGCCTTCGTTGCTGGCAAAAACCGAGTTCCCAGCCCGGCAGCTGGAATAACTGCCTTGGTGATACGCGTTGTATGAGTCATTTGTTTTGGTTCCTACCGTTCAAAAATGTCCAAATTTCTTTGGACAGATATCTAGCTAGTATGAGATCTAAAATATCTGCTTATTGTTTCTTCGAGAGTCGTTTAATAACTGCGCGTGGAAAGTATTCAGCAACATCCCCACCAAGCGACTGCACTTCCTTGAGCAGTGACGAAGACAAATGAGTAAATCTAGTGTCCGCCTGAAGGAAGACGGTTTCCACACCGGTGAGATGGCGGTTCATGGTGGCCATGGGGATCTCATAGGCATAATCAACGGTGCTGCGCAGACCCTTGACGATGGCTTCGGCACCCTGCTCCTTGCAGAAATCCGCGAGGAGCCCTTGGCCCATGGGCATTGCGGAAACTCCGCGAAGACCTCCTACGGTCTCTTCGACAATGGCTACTCGTTCTTCTTCGCTAAAGCGATACTTCTTGGAGTAGTTCGTCGACACAGCAACGATTACCTCGTCAAAGAGGCTCGCCGCACGGGCAATGATCTCAACATGGCCATTGTGGATGGGATCAAAGGATCCTGGGCATACAGCTCTGCGCATATATTGAATCTATCAACAAACCGCTGATAGCGCGTGATTTTGGATGGGCTGTCACGTAACGATTCATGCGTGTTACCCAACGCCAATTTTCTGATACGAAGCATAATTGATCTATGACCTATGAATCCACGCCATGGCGGCGTACCGCGCGCAGTGCAAACCTGCTGGGACCAACGGGCGAACCCGGGGTCACAATCTTCGAAGAGATTACCGGTCTGGCGAATAAACACCAGGCACTAAATTTAGGTCAAGGTTTCCCCGACACCGAGGGCCCGCAAGAAATTCGCGAATTGGCCGTCAAAGCCATACATGACGGAGCCAATCAGTACGCTCCAGGCAGCGGTATTCCCGCGTTGCGGCAGGCTATCTCGGAGCACCAGAAGCGTTTTTATGGTTTGAGAATTGATCCGGATACACAGGTGGTCGTCTCCACCGGCGCCACGGAAGCTATCGCGGCGACAATTTTGGCATTTGTCGAAGCTGGTGATGAGGTAGTCACTTTTGAGCCTTATTACGACTCCTATGCAGCCATGATTGGGTTGGCCAATGCTGCGCACAAGGTAGTGAAACTGCGAGCACCATCATTCGAGCCAGATCTGGATGAACTTCGGGCTGCCGTTACCGACAAGACACGATTAATCATTGTCAATAATCCGCATAACCCCACGGGTACGGTTTTCGACGAGAGCGTGCTGAACGAAATCATTGCCCTCGCGCATAAGCATGATTGCATCATTTTGGCGGATGAAGTCTATGAACATCTCACATTTGATTCGCCGCATATCCCCATCGCGACTCTTGCCGGCGGTTTTGAACGCACCGTGACGATTTCCTCTGCCGGCAAATCGTTTTCCTTCACCGGGTGGAAAGTTGGGTGGGCATCTGGGCCTCGCGAACTCATCACCGCGGTACGGACAGTCAAGCAATTCCTTTCCTATTCCT
The DNA here is from genome assembly GCF_052377485.1 of Glutamicibacter sp. AOP38-B1-38. Taxonomy (NCBI): domain Bacteria; kingdom Bacillati; phylum Actinomycetota; class Actinomycetes; order Micrococcales; family Micrococcaceae; genus Glutamicibacter; species Glutamicibacter sp. AOP38-B1-38. The sequence goes on from NZ_JBQSWU010000010.1 coordinate 25,315, forward strand.
CCGGGCCTGCTTTCCAGCCAGCCGTCGCTGAGGCTCTGGCGCTTCCGGATTCCTTCTTCACCAACTTTTCCGCCGATCTCGGTGAGCGAGGTGCACAGCTTGCCGACGGCCTAGAAAAGGCGGGGATCCCGGTGATGCGCCCCAAAAGCACCTATTTCTTGGTCGCCGATCTCAAGGGACAGGGAGTCGAAAGCGCTGTGGACGCGGCGAAGCTCATGCCCGAACGAATCGGTGTGGCCGCAATCCCGCTATCGGTATTTGCGCACCAAGAAAATCAGTCGGAATATGCCTCCCTACTGCGTTTTGCCTTCTGCAAAAAACCTGAGGTCATTGCGCGCGCCGTCGAGCTGCTGCAAAATCTTCCGGGAGAACTCGCAAAATGAGCAATAAACCCATCAAACGCTGGCTCGGTGGTGTTCAGGCTCATGCAACGATTTATGACGATGACCTAGTTCCTGGTGCCAAGATCCTCGCCATTGCTGGCGCCGAACAGTCACATGTAAATCTGGCTGATCCGGAACAGATCTTCTATGAATACCTGGCTCGAATTGCCAATCATTTGAGCGTATTGCGCCCCAAGCCAGAACCATTAAAATTCCTCCATCTAGGTGCCGGAGCGCTGACCTTAGCCCGTTGGGGTGCTCTGCGCTATCCAAAAAGCACGCACGTTGCCGTTGATATCGAACGCGAACTGCTCGACTTCGTGCAAACGCACCTTCCCATGCCAAAAGAAAGCAATTTGCGGGCGATTGTGGCCGATGCCCGTGCGGTGCTTTACGAAGAACTGGCAGGTGAGCTCTACGACGTTATTGTCGTTGACATTTTTAGCGGACCGGAGGCACCGGAGCATCTGACCACCGCAGAGTACTATGCAGAACTTGCAGACTCGCTGGCCGTCGATGGTCTGCTCTTCGTGAATATCGGAGATGACCCGCCCTTGGCCTTCACCGATCGCCAGGTGGCGGCCGCACAAACTGTCTTCGCCCATGTGCTGCTCAGCTCAACTCCAGAGATGTTTAGCCGAAGATTCCCCGGGAACCTCATCCTTACCGCGTCAAAAGCCAGGATCGACGAGCCGGCTATCGAAGCTTGCCAAGCGGCAGGCCCTTATCCGTCGGAGATCAAGCATTCTCTAGCCTTGGACCGGTTCGGCAAACCATAGGTGCGTCTCTCCGTATTTCTTATCCGCGATCTTCTCAAGGCCCGACGGCCATTGCGGTTCAGGAGAACGGCTGGAACGTTCAACAATAAGGGTCGCGTCCTCAGCGAGAACCCTGGAGACTTTCTCCAAGGTCGCCGAGAGCTCCTGCTCAGTCAACGGATACGGCGGATCCATAAAGACCAGGTCAAAAGTCTTTCGGGTCAAGGAAGTTTCTTCGTCGACGAAACCTGCGAGTACAGAATCCACCTTGCCTCGTTGAACCGAAGCAATCTGGCCCTTCAAGGCCACGTTGATTTTTGCTGCATTCTGCTGGCACACGCTCACAGCTTTTGGCGCCAGCTCCACCAGCAGCACCTGACGCGCCCCACGGCTAGCGGTTTCCAGCCCGAGGGCTCCGGAACCAGCAAACAGGTCCAGCACTCGCGCCGAAGAAATGACGTTCCAGCTTTCCAGCCGGGAGAACAGAGCCTCTTTGACCCTGTCTGTGGTGGGCCTCGTGGCATCTCCAGGAACCGACTTCAAGGTAGTGCCACCGGCTATGCCGGAGATAATACGGCTCATGTGATGCTGCCACTTTCGAAATATAGATATTAGTTTTTATTCAAGAATTCGCTGGTGGACTGATCAATCCACGACCCTACAACCGAGGCGAGCTGCGAGTGCTCGGCGGCCCAATTCCCGGACTGCATGAGCAGCTGGACGTCGTCACGGGCCGATTCGATCAAGCCACGATCTTTGATGATACTCAATTCACGCAGCGTTGACCGGCTACCGGACTGCTGAACGCCAAGGATATTTCCTTCCTTGCGTTCGGCAAGGTCCGCTTCGGCCAATTCGAATCCATCCAGAGTCGACTCAATGGTGCGCAATCTATTGACCGACTGGTGATCGGCGTCCAACCAGGTGGTCAGCAGACAGGTGCCCGGTAATCCGCCACGGCCGACACGACCGCGCAGCTGGTGGAGTTGTGAGATCCCAAATCTTTCGGCGTCCATGATCACCATCAAGGTTGCGTTGTGCACGTCCACACCGACTTCAATCACCGTGGTGGAAACCAGGACATCTATCTGCCCGGCTGCAAATTCATCCATGATCTCTTGCTTGTCATGGGAGTCAAGCTGCGAATGCAATGATTCCAGACGAACGTCGGTGAACGAAGGCATGGAGGAAAGAAGTTCAAACATTGCTTCAACGCTCATGGTTTGGTTGGCCCCATCTTCAGCGGTGGCTACCAAGATCCCTTGCTCCGCTGCCGTTTCTGTAATTCTCGGACAGACCACATACACCTGATGGCCTTTGCTGACTTCTTCCCGTATCCGTGAGAAGAGCCGGTCCCGGAATCCGGTGAGCTGCATGGGAACGATATGCGTGGAGATGGGGGCGCGTCCGGCAGGAAGCTTCCTGATGGTGGAGGTGTCCAGATCGCCAAAGACCGTCATCGCCACCGTACGTGGAATCGGCGTAGCGGTCATGACAAGCGTGTGAGGCACCGCGTCTTCGCCTTTGGCCCGCAACGCATCACGCTGTTCGACACCGAATCGATGCTGCTCATCGATGACAACGAGGCCGAGCTCGGCAAATCGCACGTGTTCGCCGAGCAGCGCGTGCGTGCCGATGATCAGTCCGGTCTCCCCGCTGGCTATGCCCAAGAGGGCTTCCCGGCGTTGAGCCGTTTTGGCCGAACCGGTCAGCAGCGCTACCCCAGTTCCCTCGCCCTCACCGAAGAGGCCTGGTTCGGCTAGGTTCCCCAGCATCTTCTTAATGGAGGAATAATGCTGCGCGGCGAGGACCTCTGTCGGCGCCAACAGCGCCGCTTGTCCCCCGGCGTCAATGACTTGCAAGATTGCACGGAGGGCAACAATCGTTTTACCCGAACCAACTTCGCCTTGCAGCAATCGGTGCATGGGATGCGCTCTAGCCAGGTCGGCGGTGATAGCCGCCCCGACCTCTAGTTGATCGTCAGTGAGCTCGAAGGGCAATCTTGATTCGAATTTATCGGCGAGTCCATCTTTGACTTGCCTTCGGGCAATTGCAGGCTGATTTCCCAGCTTTCGGCTTCGTTCGGCGAGCGAAAGTTGCAGCAGAAAGGCCTCTTCGAAGGCAAAGCGCTGCCGGGCAATATACGCCTGCTTGATTTCGCGCGGGCTATGCCTATCCAGGTAGGCCTTCGCCCGACGCGGATAATGATGCTGTGCGAGGGTTGCCTCGGGCAGGAACTCCGGAAGCTGCTCTTCGGTGAACAGTTCGGTGAGCAGGCCCATCAGATCACGAATCTTCTTATTCGGCATTTTTGCCGAGGCCGGATAGATCGGTATTGGCCGCGGATCGGCCTGCTCAGCCGTGTCCAGAATTGCGTAATCCGGCTGGCTCAGCTGCAGATGGTCTTGGTACCAGCCCACCTTGCCGCTGAACATTGCGATGGTTCCAATTTGCAGATCGTTGCGCGCTTGGTAACCGTTGAAGAAGGTCATCCGCAGTTCTTGCCCATTATTGGCAAGTTCGTCGCTCACCGTCACTTCAAAGATGAAACCACGCCGTGAGTGCATCTGCCGCTGGCTGACGTTGACCACTTGGGCTACTACGGTGACGTGTTCGTCAAAGGGCAGCTCGGCGATGGGGGTCAGCTCCCCCACATCGACATAGCGGCGGGGAAAATGCCAGAGAAACTCTCCAACGGTGGTATACCCGAAGGCCTTCTCCAGTGCTCCAGCATTTTTGGCGCCCAATGCCTTGGAGAGCTCGGCTAGTTCAATATTCTTCAAACGGATTTCATCCATCATGGGTACACAGATCGGTGACGCTGACGTTCACCGGCTCGCCCTGTTGACGGATGAGTTCCAGCGCAGCTTCGGCTTGGGCAACATGAACATGGACTCGCCAACGGTAGAATTCTTCGCTGGTCGAATTGACCGGCGACATGATGACCGAGTCGCCTATTCGGTCCAATTGACCGCGCAAGGTCGCAGCACCCAAAGCGTCCAGGGTGATAGTGCACATGACCTCGACACCCTGCGCATCATTCTGGATCAGATGCACATGTGGGTCTTGGATATGGTACCCATGGAATCCTTCATAATATTCGAAATCCGTCTCGGTGCCGCGGACGGCAGCGCAAAGCTCATCAAGAATAACCAGCATCCCAACCGCCCCGGCATCGACTACGCCGGCACTTTCAAGGCTGGGCAACTCATTTTCGGTGCCGTGCACGGCCATACGTGCGGCTTGGGATACCTGGCTTAGCACCGAATCCAGCGCTGCACGGCTTTCGGCATCGGTTTTCAGGTGGGCTAGCGTGGATCCGGCTGCCAGCGCGGCGGCACTGATCACCGAGAGCATGGTGCCCTCGACTGGCTCGCTTAGCGCAGACCATGAGCGGACCTTGGCGCGTTCCAGCCCCTTGGCCAGAATGCTGGCATTCAGCCGATCATGACCCAGCCAAGGTTCCGCTAGACCGCTGAGGAAGACCGCAAGCAGCGTCCCCGAATTGCCACGCGCCGACTCCATGGCGGCGCGGGCAGCAACTTCCAAAAAGGCGCCGATATCATCGCTTTCCAACTTGCTGACCGCGTCTTGCCCCGCCCGGGCGGTGAGATACAGGTTGCTACCTGTATCTCCATCCGCCACGGGGAAAACATTGATGGCATTCAGCCGATCGGAATGATTCCCGAGACTCTTCACGCTCCGCTGCAACCATTCACCGATGGCGCGCACGGAGGTATCGAGTTTTTGTGTCATGGGAAATCGGGTCTTTCAGTTCTTAGCGGGAAAGGTCCGTGGTATTCACGAATTCTTCCATCTTGTCTTCCTGCAACGCGGTGCCAAACTTGTCTATGGTTGCCATATCCGGAATGACAATCGACTGACCGTCCGCCGAACGGCCAGGGCCATTGTTCGGGAGCGTAAAGAATGTCATGTCGTTTGGACGCACATTCATCATCGAGGTGGCATAACCGGCCACGGTAGATGCATCCAACGATTCATCAACCGCGATAAATGGTGCCATCTCACTGACCACGCTATTAAGCTTAGCCGGATTGGTCAGGGTTTCCTTAGACATAATCTGCCCAAGCATCGCTTTGACAAACAGCTGCTGGTTCTTGACTCGTCCATAGTCGCTGCCCGGGAACGATTTGCGTTCACGAACAAAGGCCAAGGCCTGTTCTCCATCAAGGGTTTGGACACCAGCCGGGAAATACATGCCATTGGTAATTGACTGGCGGAAAGCCTGAGGATTGTTAACGGTCACGCCGCCAAGCGCGTCCGTCAATCCCTTGAATCCCTCAAAGTCAATTGATGCTACGTGGTTGATGCGTACCCCGAAGAGGCCCTCTAAGGTCTCAACTGCTTTTGGCACGCCTCCGCTGGCAAAAGCACGGTTGATCTTCGCAGTACCGACGCCCGGAATATCCAGCCAGGTATCGCGCATGACCGAGGTGACATAAACGCCATCGCGATCAGCCGGAATATGCACCAGCATCATGGTGTCCGAACGACCACCATTGGGCAGTGTGCCAAAGTCATCTTCCGCATCATCGACATCACGAGTGGCTCGTGTATCGCTGCCAAGGAGCAGAATGTTTACGGCGTCCTTTGACTCTTCCTTAACTTCTGGACGAGTCTCCTCAGCCGGGAAAGCCTCGGCGATCTTGTCGCTCTTCTCATCGAAGGTGCGGCCAAGATTCCATACGTACCCGCCGGCTACCAATCCGGCAATAACGACCAGTGCCAGAATACCGATAAGGATTCCACGCCCCGTACGTTTCTTCTTCGCACGCGGGCGTACAGGCTGTTCTTCAAAGGACATATGCTACCTTTCACAGTTTCAACTCTTTACATCCTATCTTTCAGAAACGAACGGTAGGCTGATAAAGTGCCAGTTTTCAGTAATAAGAGTCAAGAGTCATCAAAACTTAATCTAAGGATTAGGCGTACAAGTGCGCTATTGCTTGGAGCAGCGGTGCTTGCACCGATGCTCTCCGCGTGCGCCTCCATTGCCGCCGTCGAACCTGCCGCAGATGCAGGAAATCCATTGTGCGCCGAGATGATGGTCATCCTTCCCGAATTCGTCGGAGATGCCGAGCGTCGAAGCACGAATTCACAGGCGACGTCCGTATGGGGCGAGCCTTCGAAGGTGGTCCTGCGATGCGGAGTCCAGGTGCCCGGACCAACTACGGATCCGTGCGTATCAGTCAATGATGTTGATTGGATTGCCCACGAGGGTGACGACGGGGTTTGGACGCTAACCACCTACGGCCGCACGCCAGCGACCGAAGTTGTGCTGGATCCGCAAGTCATTCCATCCAGTACGGTCCTGGCTTCGCTTTCCCAGGCAGCCTCGCGCATTCCGGCCGAGGGTGCTTGCCTGAGCGTCGATAAGAGCGTGGATCTCTGATTAACGCAAAAGAAGTGTTTGGCCGCGATCTTGGATCTTGCGCGGTCAAACACTTCTTGAACGGTTTAGCGTAAACCGATCTTCCGCTCACAGGCCAAGGCAATCAACTCATCAATCAGTGCGCTGTAGCCAATCCCCGTTTTATCCCACATCTGCGGGTACATGCTGGAAGGTGTGAAGCCAGGCATGGTATTGATCTCGTTGATGATCCACTGGCCATCTGGCGTGTAGAAAAAGTCCACCCGGGATAATCCTTCGGCGTCAATGGCATCAAATGCATTGACTGCCAGCTCGCGGATGCTCGCCGTGGCCTCATCGCTGAGTACCGCCGGGCAGCTGAGCTTCGCGGCAGTGCCATCAACATATTTCGCTTCAAAATCATAGAAGGTATGGCCATTTTCAGCAACGGCGATCTCGCCCGGCATTGAGGCTCGGGCAGGCTCTGAGTGACGGCCTTCAAGTACCCCGCACTCAATTTCACGGCCGCTGATTCCTTGCTCAACGATGACTTTTGGATCTTCAAGGCGCGCCGCGTCGATGGCCGCCCGAAGGTCTGAAGGCTCATCAACCTTGGTGATTCCCACCGACGAACCGGCACGTGCAGGCTTGACGAACAAGGGGTACTGCAATTTTTCGCAACGGGCCAACGCCGCTTCGCTGTCGCGCAGCCATTGCTTATTGGTTATCACTTCGTAGGGGCCTACGTTGAACCCGGCATTTTCGAACACGACCTTCATGAAATGCTTGTCCATGCCCATGGCGCTGGCTGCAATGCCTGAACCTACGTAGGCGACACCAGACATTTCAAGCATGCCCTGGATGGATCCATCCTCGCCGAACGGTCCGTGGAGCAGCGGGAATACCACGTCGATCTGGCCCAGATCCATAATTTGCGAGTCCGAGTAATGCAACAGAGTTGTGCGTTCAGAATCGTTCGAAAGGTGGACCGGCTTATCTGCCACGGCGATTTCGGGAAGTTTCCCGGAGCTCAGCGTCCACCCCGATGAATCTTCATCGACTAACGTCCAGGCACCGTCACGAGTGATCCCGACAGGGATCACGTCAAAACGATCCTTGTCGATTTCTTGCATCACGCCGGCTGCGGTGACGCAAGAGACCGAATGTTCAGAGGAACGGCCGCCAAAGAGCAATAGCACCCGTGGTTTACGCTGACTCATTACTGCTGTTCCCCTTCAGATTTCAATTCTCGTGCCAGAAGTCGCTCAGCCATGTTCTCCACGCTTAAGTTTCCTTCCAAGACCATCACCACTGCTTCGGTGATGGGCATTTCCACCCCATGGCTTCGCGAGAGGTCAAAGACCGCACGGGCCGATTTGATCCCCTCAGCCGTCTGCGACATCCGGTCATTGACTTCTTCGATGAAAAGTCCCTGACCGAGCAGACGCCCGGCGGTGTTGTTCCGCGAAAGCGAGGATGAGCAGGTTGCGACTAGGTCGCCCAGCCCAGACAGGCCCGCCAAGGTGTCCAACCGTCCGCCGAGGGAAATCACCAGGCGAGTGGTCTCCGCCAACCCACGCGTAATAACCGTGGATTTGGTGTTGTCCCCCATCCCCATGCCGTCGCACATGCCAACTGCCAGGGCAATGATGTTCTTGACAATGCCCCCAAGCTCTACGCCAAGCACGTCATCATTGGTATATGGGCGGAAATAAGGTGCGGAGCACAACTGTGCGATCCAATGGGCAGTTTCATTGCTGGTGCAGGCAACCACCGAAGCGGTCGGTTGCTCTCGGGCAATTTCCATGGCCAGATTCGGACCGGAAAGCACGGCGATGCGGTCTGCTGGAATTCCAGTGACCGCTGCCATGACCTCGCTCATGCGCAAATCCGTACCGCGCTCCAGCCCCTTCATCAGGGAAAGCAACACCACGTCTTGCTCAAAGTGCGCGGTGAACTTCGCTAGTTCCTCACGAAGCGACTGCGCCGGAATTGCCAAGACCACCAGGTCTGCATTGGCCAGCACTTCTTCAACATTGGAAGAGGCAGTCACATTTGCGGGAAGCTTCGTGTCACGCAGATAGCGCGAGTTCGTGTGCCGTTCATTGATTTCCTGTGCGGCTTCATCCCGACGAGCCCAGATTTGCACCGGGATGCCTTGTTCAGGCACCGCGTCCGCAAGCACCTTCGCAAAGGTTGTTCCCCAGCTTCCGGCACCCATGACGGCGATCTTACGTGGTAGCGGCTTACTCAAGGCAGTTCCTTCGCTAGGTATTGAGACTTAGTCGTTCGGAGGTTGTGGGGCATCAAATTCCCGACCCGTAGCTGTTTGTCCATGTTCGGCCGGATTCCAGAGCTTCTCGGGCGGGGTCTGCTGACGCAGCTCGGCCTGCAGCTCGGTGATCGAAGCCATGATCCGCTCGGTGGCTGCTTGCAGGACCGAACGCGTTCGCGGGCCGCTACGCAGATCGTCGAGTTGCACTTGCTCCCCCACGCTCAAGGTAACGTGCTTTCTCGGGAATGGGTACATCTTCTTGGCATAGCGAGGGAACAGCTCTTGATCCCCCCAGTGAGCCATGGGAACTACTGGGGCGCCCGTCTGCAACGCGAGTCGCGCAGCCCCGGTGCGGCCGACCATTGGCCACAATTCCGGATCACGGGTCAAGGTACCCTCGGGGTAAATGACGATGACGCCGCCTGCTTCAAGCACCCTTTTCGCGGCACTGAGCGAATCTGCCGCGTTAGCACCACTCCGTGAGACGGGGATCTGACCGGTGGCACGCAACGCAGCGCCGAGGACCGGAACCTTGAACAAGGACTCCTTGGCCAACCAGCGAGGCAGACGGCCACTGCTGTAGATCGCGTGGCCGACAACCAGTGGGTCGATTTCGGTGAGGTGATTTGGGCAAAGGATGAATCCACCGGAGGGAAGCTTGTCAAAGTCCTTCCAGGTCTTGCCCATCAGCACGTTCATTGCCGGACGCACAACCCCGGCCAAGATGGCAAAGGCGGTCTTGGTTTTAGCTGTTTCCCGGTGCACTAGATTATCTGTCACGATCCAGTGTTCCCCTAGTTGCTCAGTTCAACATTTGCGCCCAGGGCAGTGAGCTTATCCATGAAGTGCTCGTAGCCGCGGTTGATGATTTCTATTCCGGTGACCTTGCTGGTGCCTTCGGAAGCCAGCGCGGCAATCATATGGGAGAAACCGCCACGGAGGTCCGGGACGTCGATGTTTGCACCTTTGAGCTGGGCCGGGCCCAGCACGACCGCAGAGTGCTTGAAGTTCCGCTGGCCAAAGCGGCACGGGGTGGAGCCCAAGCAGTCCGTATGGACCTGAACCGTAGCGCCCATGCGCACCAAGGCGTCGGTGAAGCCGAAGCGGTTTTCATACACGGTTTCGTGGATCACCGACACGCCATTGGCCTGCGTCAACGCGACAACCAACGGCTGCTGCCAATCCGTCATGAAGCCTGGATGCACGTCGGTCTCCAGGATCAACGGATTCAGCTCGCCACCTGGGTGGTAGAAACGGATACCGTTGTGGGCGACCTCGAACTCGCCACCGATCTGGCGGTAGACGTGAAGGAAGGCCGTCAGATCCCGTTGCTGGGCGTCTTCTACGAAAATGTCACCCTTGGTGACCAGCGCTGCCGAAGCCCACGAGGCGGCCTCATTGCGGTCAGGCAATGCGTAGTGGTCATAACCGCGCAGTTCATCAACGCCCTGGATGCGGATGACGCGGTCACGGTGAACCGAAATGATGGCACCCATTTTTTGCAGCAAGGAAATCAGGTCCAGGATTTCTGGCTCGATCGCAGCGTTGCTGACTTCGGTCACGCCCTTGGCGCGGACCGCAGAGAGCAGTACCTGCTCGGTCGTTCCCACACTTGGGTACTGAAGTTCAAGCTTGGCACCGGTCAGCCCCAGGGGTGCAGAAATGCGGATACCCTCCGCTTCCTTGTCCACCACCGCGCCGAATTCGCGCAATACCTCTAAGTGGAAATCGATGGGGCGGTCACCGATACGGCAGCCACCCAGATCGGGAATGAACGCTTCCCCCAGGGAATGGATCAGCGGGCCGCAGAAAAGAATCGGGATACGCGAGTCGCCCGCGTGGGCGTCAATCGCCTGATTCGAAGCGCTCTTCGCCGCGACCGGATCCATGGTCAGGTCGCCTGTTTCAGGATCCTGGGAAACCTTGACGCCATGGATCTCCAAAAGGCTACGGACTACCGCGACGTCTTTGATTTCCGGTACGTTGCGTAGTACCGAGGGAGAGCTTCCGAGCAGGGCTGCAACCATTGCCTTGGGGACCAAGTTCTTAGCGCCGCCTACTCGAACGGTGCCCTTCAAGGGGACACCGCCATGGACCGTTAGAATCTTACCCATGTATGAATAAACCTCATCGCGTAGTCGTTTTTCCTGCCCGGACCGGTGGGCCAACAAAACAGGCAGGACTTAGCAAGCATACCGCCATCGCGGGAGCAGTTCTGGGCAGTTTAGCCCGTGGCGCACACATTGTGAGCATGCTTTCAGGGTTGGACTATTGATGGGTCGGCTTGCAATTGCGGCAAAACGAAAAAAGCCTCGCCCGCAGCCACCTACTAGTGGGTACGGACGAGGCCTAGATTCGTGATCAGTCAGCAGTTCTTGCAGGCAAAGTCTGCGGCTTGAAGGCCGGACGAGTAGCTTCAAAGGATGTGACGTCTTCCTCATGCTGCAAGGTCAGCCCAATATCATCAAGGCCTTCCATTAAGCGCCACCGCGTGTAGTCATCAATCTGGAATGGCGCCAGGATCGAACCGCACTGCACGGTGCGTGCTTCCAAATTTACGCTGATCTCGGTACCCGGATTGTTCTCCAGTTCCTTCCAGATCAGTTCGATGTCGCTCTGTGCGACCTCGGCTGCTACCAGACCCTGCTTACCCGAGTTGCCCCGGAAGATATCGGCAAAACGCGAGGAGATCACCGCTTTGAATCCATAGTCCTTCAACGCCCAGACGGCGTGTTCACGGGATGAACCGGTGCCGAAGTCCGGACCGGCAACCAGCACCGAACCATTGGTGTACGGCTCGGTATTCAGGATGAAATTTTCATCCCGGCGCCAGCCGGCAAACAAAGCATCTTCAAAGCCCGTGCGAGTGATTCGCTTCAGGTAGACGGCCGGGATGATCTGGTCGGTGTCGATGTTGCTCTGGCGTAGCGGGACACCAATCCCGGTATGGGTAATGACTTTTTCCATGATGGTGTTCCTTCCTAGACCGATGCCGGAGCGTCAATGAGATCCGCAGGCGAAGCCAGCGTGCCACGGACGGCGGTGGCCGCTGCGACCAGCGGGGACACCAGGTGGGTGCGCCCGCCCTTGCCTTGACGTCCTTCAAAGTTTCGGTTTGAAGTGGACGCGCAGCGTTCCTCCTCAGCCAATTGATCCGGGTTCATCCCCAAGCACATGGAGCAGCCAGCAAAACGCCACTCGGCACCAAAGTCCTTGAACACTTGGTCAAGGCCTTCCGCTTCGGCTTCGAGTCGAACTCGTGCCGAACCTGGAACCACGATCATGCGGATCTGCGGGTCCTTTTCACGGCCCTTGATAATCTCGGCCGCGGCGCGCAGGTCTTCCATCCGCGAGTTGGTGCAGGAACCCAGGAATACGGTGTCGACACGGATTTCCTTCATCGGTGTTCCACCGATGAGTCCCATGTATTCGAGTGCGCGTTCGCAGGCCTTGCGATCGTTTTCGTCTTCAAAATCTTCAGGTACCGGAACCCTGGAGGAAAGTGAAACGCCTTGCCCCGGGTTGGTTCCCCAGGTGACGAATGGTTCCAATTCATCCGCGTTCAGGAACACTTCATTGTCGAAGCGTGCGCCTTCATCGCTTTGCAGGGTCTGCCAATATTCAACAGCGGCATCCCAGTCGGCACCCTGTGGCGCATGCGGGCGGCCCTTGACATATTCAAAGGTGGTTTCGTCCGGCGCAATCATTCCTGCGCGCGCACCGGCCTCAATCGACATATTGCAGATGGTCATGCGTGCGTCCATGGACAACGCACGGATCGCGGAGCCACGGTATTCCAACACGTAGCCCTGCCCGCCGCCGGTGCCGATCTTGGCGATGACAGCCAAGATAATGTCCTTTGCGGTCACTCCGGGCTTGAGCGTGCCTTCAACATTGACGGACATGGTCTTGAATGGCTTCAGGCTCAACGACTGGGTTGCCATCACGTGCTCAACCTCGGACGTACCGATGCCGAAGGCCAATGCACCGAAGGCGCCGTGGGTTGAGGTGTGGGAGTCACCGCACACCACGGTCATGCCCGGCTGCGTCAGACCCAGCTGCGGGCCAACCACGTGCACGATCCCCTGTTCCTTGTCACCCAAGGAGTGCAGGCGAACACCGAATTCCTTGCAGTTATCTCGCAAGGTGAAAATCTGTGTCCGGCTGGTCAAATCCGCAATGGGCTTGTCGATGTCGAGGGTCGGGGTGTTGTGATCCTCGGTGGCGATAGTGAGATCTGGGCGGCGCAGCTTGCGCCCGGCCAACCGCAGGCCTTCGAAGGCTTGCGGCGAGGTGACCTCGTGTAGCAGGTGAAGGTCAATGTAGATCAAATCGGGCTGACGGGCTTCGCCCTGCCCTTCTCCCTGGCGCACTACGTGCGCGTTCCAGACCTTTTCTGCCAAGGTCTGGGGCGACTGCATGGTGGACATGCGACACACTCCTCAAGCTACGAACTATCAACACCATTACTTTGACACTTCACAGAACTCCATTTCCAGTATCTGGACTTGAATCTCAAATACTGAGACATGATAATGGTTTTATGACTACAGGTAGCGGTGTTGGTGTTCTGGATAAGGCAGCAGCCATTCTCAATGCATTGGAAAATGGGCCAACGTCCCTCTCGCAGCTGGTAGAGATCACGAGAATTTCCCGGCCAACTGTGCACCGCATCGCCCAATCATTGGTGCACCATGGCCTGGTGGGCCGCGACTTGCACGGCCGATTTGAGCTCGGTGGACGACTTGTCGAGCTCGCCAGCGCGGCCGGTGAAGACAGATTGGTCAGCACTGCGGGGCCGGTATTGACCAAGTTGCGCGACCTGACCGGTGAGAGCACACAGGTATTCCGCAAGCAGGGTGAATTCCGTGTGTGTATCGCCAGCGCAGAACGTCCTGTGGGATTGCGCGACACCATTCCGGTGGGCACGCAGTTGTCCATGAAGGCAGGTTCCGCCGCGCAGGTTCTCTTAGCCTGGGAAGACAACGAACGCATGATCGGCGGCTTGCAACACGCTCGATTTACCCCGACCATCTTGGCCGGGGTACGTCGCCGCGGGTGGGCCCAGTCGCTAGGCGAACGTGAACCAGGCGTCGCCTCGGTATCGGCTCCCGTGCGCGGACAATCGGGGCGGGTCATTGCAGCGTTATCGATGTCTGGCCCGATTGAACGACTGACCCGTCAGCCGGGAAAGATCCACCACGATTCCATAGTCAATGCCGCGCGCGAGCTTTCGGACTTGCTGCGGATCCAGTCAGAAGGATAAAACAGCGGGCGCTTAGCCGAAGTGGTCGAAACCGCTTCGGTAGTCCAGCTGCTTTCCATTGAGGAAAACATTGGAACGCCGGCCGGTCAATGGCACCACTTCGCCCACCACCGAGAATTCCTCTGGAATCTCTACGCCTGATGGGAAGCAAGCGAGCAATCCGAAGTCCTCGCCGCCGTGCAGTATCCATTGCATAGGATCAAAGTCCAAGAGTTTTGCCGCTGGTTCCAGCCGATGAGCGAATACTTCAAGTGCGGTCTTATCCAACTTGATACTGACATGGCTTGCCTTGGCCAGCCGTCCAGCATCTCGGACAAGCCCGTCGGAAATGTCCATCATGGCATGAGCGCCGGCTTGGGCGGCTCTCGGGCCAGACTCCAAAGGTGGAGTTGGCTTGCACTGGGCATCGGCAAGGCGTAGCACCGCGCGGCTCCAGGTCGTTGCTTCATGCTTTCCCTCTAGCAGGGCTAGCCCTGCCCCAGCTGCACCAAGGCGGCCAGCTACGGCGAGCCGGTCTCCGGGCTTGGCCCCCGTGCGAAGAATTTTTCCATATTCGCACTCGCCCAATACGGTGGTAGTCACCGAGATCTCTGATGAGCGGCTGAGGTCACCGCCTAAGACGGCCAAGCGATCGGCCCCGAGCGAAGAAATCGCGGCAGCAATTCCACGCGCAAATTCCTTGGCCCAGGCCAGCGAGACCTCCGCTGGCATGGAAAGTGAAATGACGGCACCTGTAGGGACGCCACCCATGGCGTTGATGTCGGAGACATTTTGCGCGATCGATTTCCAGCCGATGTCATATGCGGCATGTTCGTGTCCGCTGGGCCATATCAAACGAAAATCCTGGTCTTGGACAATGGTGTCCACGGAGACGACTACTTCTCCCCCGGCAACGCGTAGCGCTCCGGCATCATCTCCTGGGCCGAGTCCCGCGTCCTTGGCATCCAAGAGCGGGAGGATCTCGTTCAAGATTCCTTCTTCACCAATGTCGCCCACGGTCGGGCTATTGTCAGTCTGTTGATTAGTCACAGGTTGCTATTCGGCTTTCTTCGCCGCGTTGGAAATCAACGCTGCATAACTGTTGTATTGCTCTAAGTGGTGTGCAGTGGGATCCACGATATATCGACGGACGACCCCCGACACTGAATTTTGGAGGTTTTTAAGCGCTTTCCTACGCTTCAGTCTAGCGACCATTCGATTGACGAATGATCCAAGAATTCCGAGGACTATGCCCAGAAGTATCCCGGTGAAAACCATCAGCGTGGGAATCGCGATCCCTTCGACTCGTGGCGTCTGCGGCAGGTCGAATTGGAAGTACGCGGCCAACGCTATTCCGCCCAGCCATAACGCGCCGGCCAGGGCCACGATGACGCCAAGCCATTGGACGAACTTGGTGACCGGCCACCACCAGGACTTCTTTTCAACGCCCAAGGTGCTGCTGGCAATGGCTATATCAATATCGTTGGCTAGTTGTTCCTTCTGCTCATGAACGCCGTCCTTCAATGATTGGGACCAGCGTGGCGACAGATCTTCGGTGGCTTCGCCAAGATAGCGCCCTACCGATTGGTCAACCGCCGCATTTTCGGCCACCGAAAGATCCGGGCGAGATGTCAATGAGATTTCTGGCTTTTCGATTCCACGCCCAAGGTTCATGCGCTTGAGCGGATCGTTGCGCAGTCGGGTGAGCCAGCTGGTGATTGGCCAGCCTGTATTCGTTGAGGCGCGTAACTTATATGAGGTCTGCACGGCCTCGGCGATGCGGTGCGTTCCATGAGCTTTGGCGATATTGCGCTCCAGGTCGGATTGCTCCATCACTCCTGGCATTCTGACCTTGGGCACGGCGAGTTCACCTTCAAGCGTGCGCAGCAGTTCGTCAACGTCAGCGCGTAAGCGCCGGGTTGCCTGCACCTTGGTTTTCAGTGCCGAGGAGAACTTTCCGCGAATGTCCTCTAGTCCCTCGCCAGTACGCGCTGAGGCCAGAATAACGGGAACCTGGCCAACCCCTTCGCTTTCAAGCAACGCGGCCAAGGAACCGCTCACAGGTGCCCGGTCACTAGACGCAATGGTGTCTATCTGGTTAAGCACGACTAAGAGGTTTCCGCGTTGTCCTGAAAGTTCGCTGAGGTATCCATGATGAATCGAAGCGTCGGCATACTTCTGGGGATCTAATACCCATACCAGGTAGTCAACTTGCCCCGCCAGACGCGACGCGATCTGATGGTGCTCGGTGGAGGTTGAATCCATATCCGGCAGGTCAAGCAGGATCAGTCCTCCGGCTGGGTCCTGTGATTTCTTAGCTTCCGCACCGAGAACCTGGGAATCAAGCACATGACGCTCGCTGACTTCGAGCCAATCGAGCAGCTCACCGGCGCCTTGCGGCTGCCAGATGGCGGCCACCGTCTTGGTAGTGGTGGGCCGAATGACGCCAGTTTGCGCAATATCGGAACCGACAAGCGCGTTGAAAAGCGAAGATTTACCGCTGCCTGTCGCACCGAACAGACCGAAAACCACGTGGTCTGCCGACAGCTGGCGGCGGGCTTCCGCTCGTTCGATGACCACCGCGGCGTGATCAACTACTTCAGGTTCAAGATAGGGTTCGGCAATTTGCATTGCCGAAACCACCGCCTCAATTTGCTCGCTAAGTCCCGAATGAGCACGATTCACCTTGCGCTCGCTCATGCCTTGAATCCTCCCCTGCGCAGTCCGTTGACTTGTTCGCGTAGTTCTTGCACGATGACCGGTTGAAGGTTAGCCTCGATCTCTCCCTGATAGACAGCCAGATTCTCGTCCATGAGTTCGCGTGTTCTGGCTTCCAGCATGGTTCGTGCGCGAGTGGCCATGCGCCGAACTGCCTCTTCACCGAATATTGCTTCGAGTAATTTCTGTCCGACAACGGCAGAGCCACCGGCGATGCCTAATTCCAGCCCGGTCATGCCGGCGGTAGAAGCGAAGACCACAACCATGAGCGCTACCGCCACACCGTTGACGCCGAAGGCGGCAATCCTCGCGGTTTTTCGTTTGCCGGCCCCCTCGCTCCGGATCATTTCCAAGACATCTTTCTGCCAAGCCCGGATGCTATCCGCGGCCCGAACTTCGAGGTCTTTACCGGGGCGCTCGGCCGGGAGCGACGCTAAAAGATGAACCCCGATGGGTGTATTGCGCCAGTTACGATCAATGTCTTGGAAGGCATTGGTGATTTCGCTGACCAACACGGTGTGAAGCCCAGATTCTATCGCTTCTTCCACCCGGTGGGTCGCCACCGGCTTCCCGCTGAAAAAGGAACCGACTCGGTCCCGAATTCTCCCTATGACGCCTTCAATGCCGCGGAGCAGTTCGCCGGCTCCCACAAAATCTTGCCATCTGGCGAGGATCTCGCCACGAAGCAGCGACCCGTCGTTCAAGGCCTCCGTAGTTTTTCCCACGGCAAAAGCGAAACGTTCGGTCGCAACCTTCCCCAGGGCGTCGAGCTGCGAGTCCTGGTCTTCGGCTTCTTCGCTGAGCGCGTGGAGGTCTTCATGCAATCTCCTAATAGCGCCTTCGAGCGTTTGCTCGGCGATGCGTTGGCGTTCGGTAGCGTCAGCAGCCAAGGAATTCAGCCAAGCCGAAAAAGGTTCAATTCGTTCCCCGGGAATCATTGCTTGTTCGTCCAGCTGAACTTCATTAATTACATGGAGGAGTTTGGGGTCCAGATTTTTTGCGGCAAGCAACCGTTCGAGGTCCGGAACGATATCCGTTTCGGCGCCGGCCGGGACACGGTTGAGAATCACGCATACGGTGATTTCTCGAACGCCAGCCTCGGTCAGCACTTCCCACGGAATAGCGTCGGCATAACGGTTTGCCGTGGTGACAAAGATCCAGAGGTCTGCGGCGTTCAAGAGCTGTCCGGCTAGGGCGCGATTGTCGTCGGAAACCGAATCGATGTCCGGTGCATCGAGGATCGCCAGTCCGCGTGGAACGTTCATATGCGGCACAACCAGCAGCGCGTCATGGCGATCCATCCCATGCCCTGTGCTGAAGCCTGCCCCACTCAGCCGAGTCAGTTCAGGAAGTACCCGCTCGTTTGCGAACCAAGGTTCGTCTGCGGGGTTCACCGCAAGCACGGGCGTTCGCGTAGTGGGTCGCACGGCGCCGGAGCGGCTTATCTGGTCGCCGAGCAGTGAGTTCACCAAGGTAGATTTACCGGCACCGGTCGATCCGCCAACCACAGCCAGCAGCGGGGCGTTCAGGTTCTTGAGACGAGGTTCCAGATAATCATTGATCTGGTGCAAAGCCTTCACTCTTAGCTGTTCGCCGCCGGGAGCCGAATTCGAGGTGGAGAGGATAAAGTTCAGATCATTCAATGACGATTCGAGCTTGGCAAACCGGTCCAGAAGCTGAACGGCACCAGCGTCAGGTAGCTGGTTCACCGGTTCGGTCGGCTCCTGCGGCAATGATGTGGACTCCATAAGCTCCATCATGCCTTATGGAAAGCACTCTGCCATCAGTACACGAATGCTTTGGCGGGTTAAAGGAAAAAACCACGACTGTGTCGTGGTTTTGTGACCCCAACGGGATTCGAACCCGTGTTGCCGCCGTGAGAGGGCGGAGTACTAGGCCGCTATACGATGGGGCCGTACGCTGAAGATTTCTCTTCAACTCACCAAATTACTCTGGTGAAGCGCTGGGATACCAGGACTCGAACCTAGAATGACGGAACCAGAAACCGTTGTGTTGCCAATTACACCATATCCCAATGTGACTTGGGCATTTGATCAAAATACCTCCAAAGTATTCGGATCGCACGCCGCAGCACGAGAATTAACTATACCCACGTAGCCGAGCCATGACAAATTGATAGTGCGCACTCAGCGCCCATCGTGAGTCACTCGGATTATCCGCAGCAGAGAGGCAGGCTCTGCTAGGCTGGCCACCGTGCCTCCGGTGTGGGGCTCACGCTCCAATTTGCGGTCGGCCAAAACCGCGATGAGTCCTGCGTTCTTCGCGACGAGCACGTCATTAGCGCGATAATCTCCGGTGTACAGCTTTCCAGCGGGCAAGGTTGCCAATGCAGAGCAACCTGCCAGGATGGTGCCGGATCTGGTTTCGGAGCGCCCGCAGCATTAGACCCAATCACCACGGAGCATCCCGCAAGGACCACAGCCTCCAGCTTCATTCGTTGGAAGGACTCTATGTTATTGCTGACCGCTCCAAATGGATTGCCTCACGCAGTGAGCGTATCGAGATGTGCCTAAACTACGTCGATGGGTCTCCATGATTCTCTGACCAAAGACTCGTATTCCTTTGTCGCCGGTTCAAGTCCGGCACGCCCTACAAGAAAGAATCAGCGTGCTAACCTCACAATTAGCTGGCGTATTGATGAACCTTGACCGGCTTCTCCACCAGGAGTTGCAGCGTGAGGCACGAAGTAGACGAAAACGGCGCGCAGGTCCACAACGACATTGCCCCGTTCATGCCGACCGGCACCTGCGCGATCTGCGCCGGCGTCGATCAGGAAAACATGGCACCTGAAGATAGGGAAACCTAGAGCGAGCGGAGATCAGTCAAGGCAGTCTCCGCATCTGCAATAGCTTCAATCACAATCTCTTTATCCTCAGCTTCACGCAAGGATACGGAAATGCGGGCGAAGGTATCAGCAGCGTTCAATAGTTTCTCTCGTCGGCTCATACTGCCATCACTACCCGGCAGGCTGAGACGCGCTACTTCTGGGTGCGCGTCCCAGCGAGGGGCAGACCCAACAAGCTCAGCCAGCACGCCCTCGAAAAGGTCGCGGGGCGGAACAACATGCCTCTCACCCCAATCACCGGTAATAAACGTGACATCGTCACGCCCACGGGCAGACTTCTGAAAATGGGCGTAATGGTGCCGCTTATAAATCGGGTCTTTCAAGTTCTGCATATAGAACACGCGATTGCCTTGCGGCGTGGCGTAAACCTTCGACATGTCGTAGGGCAGTTCGCGAATTTTCTCAGTGACATTGCGTCCGGGGAAAGCAACCGGAACATACCTGCCGGTGTGCTTCGGTTCGTTCAGGAGGCTCACGCGAGGATTCATAACCATCACCGCAGACCCAGAGAACTGCGCGCTGTAATTCAGCGCCGCAAAACCACCAGCAGACGAACCGAAGAACAACAAATGCTCCCCGCTGCCCTCGCTCATGGCCTTGGAAATTATCTTTGGGAGAACCTCATGCGAAGGAATCTCGGCGGTCCCCAAGTGCCAGAAAGTCGTCAAAGCCTCGTCTCCACCAGAAGCAGGATCGGCAAAAGACAAGAAGTTCACGTTGAGACGTTCAGCAACTGGGCGACTAGAGAATATCGGGTATTTCACGAAAGAAGGACTGATAGCTGCAGTGAAAGTAATAAAAGTGACCGGTGCGCCACGGTCTTCATAAAAGAAATCAAACAAGCGACCGCCGAAACGAACCGTGTTTAGCCCCTCCAAAATAGGGGCGCCCAAAAATTCTTCGAATTCCTCGTATTCATGCACACCAAGATCCGAGAATTTCGTGGTGTCTCTCTCACGTTTATACACCGATCAATCCTAACACTTCTAATTCCATGCAGGAAGAAATGATGCCTAGATGCGGTTTCGGAAGACCTAGAAGTAGCCGGAGCTATTTGTTTCCAACTCATAATTCTTTCATGGCCAGAGGTGCTCCTTCAGGCGGTAACTGAGCATAGTTTCGAGCATAGATTTTCTGATTACTTTCGGAAAATACGTATATTCAATTGTGGGAACACCTCGGAATCATGCGGTTCTCAACGTGGGCGTGCGTGATCGAAATGCTCAGAACCCAACTCATAAGCCTCTGGCCCAAAAACGAAAATCGTCATCGCGGTGCTTCTCTTGTCCCGCGAGTTCGAAAGACTGGTTCAAGCGCTGTTGGCACTGTCCCAAGAGTGTGAGTTCTCCGAACATGCACTTCTTGCATGTGCCCGCCTGATTAATGGGAAAGCCCTCGGCACAATACCGAAGGACAACGGGGTGACGTTTTGCAGTTTTCGACGCACACCGCGATCGATGCCTCAATGGAAGCCGTGTGCAAACCCACCAAAGTATCATCAATATCAAAGAGAACGCCTTCGATACGTCCATCCGACAGGACGGGGATATCGAAGGCGTTCTTCAGTTAACTCTTTTCAGGTTATGGCCTGCTAGCGGGATTCACCGAACATGCGAAGACGGTTCAGGCTGGATTCCCGGCCCAGAATTTCCATTGACTCGAACAGCGGTGGCGAAACGCGCTTTCCTGAGACAGCCACACGTGCCGGCCCGAAAGCCTGGCGTGGCTTCAATTCAAGCTCGTCAATCAGCTTCGCACGCAGCGCTTCCTGAATGGCTTCGGCGTTCCAGGTTTGGACGCCCTCCAATGCCTGAATGCTCGCTTCAACGACCTCGACAAGATTCGCTGGCATTCCCTTCAGAGCCTTGTCGTCAATCACGATCTGGTCATCGGTTTTGAAGAGGAATTCCATCATCTCTGCAGCTTCGCCCAATAGCCCAATGCGTTCCTGGACCAACGGTGCTGCCGCATCAAGGACTTCGTTTTCACGCGCGGTCAGTTCGGCTCCAACTAGCTCGGCAGCCTGCAGGTACGGAACTAGCCGGTCACGGAAGTCCTGTGGCGCGAGCAGGCGTACGTGGGTGCCGTTGATGGCTTCGGCCTTTTTCAGGTCGAAACGTGCGGGATTCGAAAGCACGTCCTTGACATCAAAGGCTTCGATTAGCTGTTCACGAGTGAAGATATCTTCATCTGCACTCAGCGACCAGCCCAAAAGCGAGAGGTAATTCAGCAATCCTTCGGGAATGAAGCCGCGGTCGCGGTGCAAGAACAAGCTCGACTCAGGGTCTCGCTTGGAGAGCTTCTTATTGCCCTGGCCCATCACGTAGGGAAGGTGGCCGAACAGCGGCATGTACTGAGCCACCTTGATGTCGATCAAGGCGCGGTAGAGCACGATCTGGCGAGGAGTGGAAGAGAGCAGGTCTTCACCACGCAGCACGTGAGTAATGCCCATCAAGGCATCGTCCACGGGATTCACCAGGGTGTACAACGGCTGGCCATTTGCCCGAACCACCACGAAGTCTGGAATAGTGCCCGGCTTGAAGGTGATTTCGCCGCGGACCAGGTCGGTGAAGGTGAGGTCTTCTTCCGGCATGCGAATGCGCAGCACCGGTTCGCGGCCCTCGGACTTGAACGCGGCAATTTGCTCGTCGCTCAGGTCGCGGTCAAAGTTGTCATATCCCAGTTTTGGGTCGCGGCCTGCCGCCTTGTGGCGTGCTTCGACTTCTTCCGGGGTGGAGTAGGACTCATAGACGTGCCCGGCAGCGCGAAGCTTTGCAATGACGTCCTGGTAGATGTCGCCGCGCTGGGACTGGCGGTAAGGCTCATGCGGGCCCCCGACATTGACGCCTTCATCCCAGTCGATGCCCAGCCACGCCAGGGCGTCCAGCAGCTGGTTGTAGCTTTCTTCGGAGTCGCGCTTCGCATCCGTATCTTCGATACGGAAAATCATCTTGCCCCCGGTGTGGCGTGCGTAAGCCCAGTTGAACAAGGCGGTACGGATCAGGCCAACATGTGGGGTGCCCGTAGGCGATGGGCAGAAACGAACGCGAACCGGGGTTTCGTCGGTCACGGTAGGAATCAGCGATAGATCAGTCATGGTGTTTTCATTCTAGTCTCGTTGCAAGGCAAGAAGCACAATAGCGCGCTGGTCTTCGCATCACATTGGGATGCGAAGACCAACGCGCTATGGTCAAACCGGCCTTGCCGGTCCCATTGGCCTAGCGGCGGAAGACGCTACGCAGCGTTCCGATACCTTCAACTTCAATCTCGACGTTATCGCCTTCAGTGACCAGTCCAACACCTGCTGGTGTGCCGGTGAGGATCACGTCTCCGGGTAGCAAAGTGAAGGCTTCGGATGCCCGAGCCACCAGATCATTCACCGACCAGATCATCTCGCTGGTCGATCCGTCTTGGCGGACTTCGCCATTAACGCGGCTGAAGATTCCCACATCATCCGGGTTCTCCAGCTGCGTTTCAATCCAGGGTCCCAGCGGGCAAGCGCCGTCAAAGCCCTTGGCACGCGCCCATTGCGGGTCGGTGCGCTGAGCATCGCGAGCGGTGAGGTCATTAGCCACGGTATATCCGAAGATCACATCAGCTGCCTTTTCGGCAGGGACATCCTTGCAGATACGTCCAATGACCACGGCTAGTTCGCCTTCAAAGGAGACTTCTTCGGAGAACGAAG
Organism: Glutamicibacter sp. AOP38-B1-38; assembly: GCF_052377485.1. Lineage (NCBI taxonomy): Bacteria > Bacillati > Actinomycetota > Actinomycetes > Micrococcales > Micrococcaceae > Glutamicibacter > Glutamicibacter sp. AOP38-B1-38. The sequence goes on from NZ_JBQSWU010000010.1 coordinate 48,616, forward strand.
GAAGTGTCACTGGGTCGCCGTGCCCAACCACCGAAGTATTTGGCTTCAAGAACATCAGCGGTTCGCTAGGAATCTCGTTGCCGAGCTCTTTGGCGTGCTCGCCGTAGGTCCGCCCGAATCCAATGACTTTTGACCGTGGAATGATTGGTGCAACTAGTCGTACGTCGTCTAACTGGTGTGTGGCACCGGTGGTCTTGATGCCCTGGAAAAATGGGTCACCAGCCAAAACATGGACATCGTTTCCGTCAACGACTCCGTACATAGGGTCGCTATCAACTACAAATCTGGCAATGCGCATAGTAATAAGCCTAGGGCATGTTTTCCCCTGAAACGCATGCTGCCGAAAAGCCGGTCTGAAGGTTGGCGTGCGATTTGCTACATCTGGCAAAAGCGATGCGCACAGACTGTAGCGCTCCAGTTTCCGGGAGGCCGGTTATTTGCTGCTAAGGAGCCTTGGAACTGGTGGCCGCGGGCACCTTTGGTGTCGGCGTACCTGTGGATTTCTTCTTTGCAGCAATTGGTTGCAAGTCCAATTCGGCAATTGAAGTTTTCGCAGCGTTCGCAAAGACTCGGCCATCATTTGATGCGGTAAGCCGACTTCCAAACTGATGGGTGAGCTGCGGGCTGCCAATGGTTGCACGAGTCCCGGCCGGGAAATTTATGACAGTTGTTGTCCCAGCTGCGCTGTGAACCGCCTTGCCCTGTTGTTCTAGGACAACCAGGTCCGCGTTTTTCCATCCAGGCCGGTAGCTTGTGTTTTTTGCATTGGTCAGACGATGCTTCCTGAGCAATCTTCCGCTCTCCGGATCCAAAACGTTCACGCCTTCAAGATCAGCCACGAGCAGCCATCCGGCAATGAGCTTTGGCGCGTACAGTGCTCCGCAGTTCGCCCTTGGCCCGACATCCCAGGAGACTTCTTTCGTCGCAATGTGAAGTTTAAACACCCTCGCGATCCCCTCTGTGTCTGGCAGGCCGTATCCGTTTCGTACCGAGGTGCTGCCATAAACATATTCTTCGTCTGCTACCAGGCCGGTGATCGAATGCTCGGTAATAAATCCTTGGCCCTTGCCGTCCAGCACCCAGATGATCTCATCGGTGTGAGGATCAAGCATTCCTAGGGCGCCGCCCGAACGTCCGTACTCTGGAACAGTCCCGAAGAAGACGTTTTTCGAGTTCTTCGCCCAGGCGAAAATTCTGGATTGCTCGTAATTCGTTGCGAGCCGTTCGATTCTCAGATATCCCTCGGCCTTATTTTTGGCTGCACTGTTGATGCGCACGACGTCAGCCGACCCGTACGATCCAACCAGAGTTTTACCGGCATTGAATTCGATCATGCCTTCGATCTGGTTAATCACATTTTGGTCCGCTGGTGATGTCCATCGTTGTCCCGTATCAGGGTTGATCGAGGTTATACCGGCGCCCATATAGCCTCCGACATACACGTTGCCGTCCGAATGCGCCATCAGGGATTGCACCACGAACTCGCCTTTTGCCAGGGCCACGGTATTCACCAATTGCACCGATTGACTCGAAAGTCTTACCACTTCAATCTGCAGGCCCGTTGCATTCGAAGAGACGACAACGATCTGACTTTCGGTGGCATAGATGCTGAGTGCGGCGCTGGCTGAAATATTGCCGACCAGTTGGTCTTCCCAAGAGGAAATGTTGGTCGCAAAGAGTTGACCATTGCTCACGCTGTAGAAATTCTTTGCCTTAGGAGTCACCGCGGAGGCTTTTCGACCTGACCAAACCCGTTCCACCGTTCCATCCCAAGAATTTGTTTCCGGATTGAACAGCAATTGTCCCGATGTAGTATCGACCGAAACGACGATTCTATTGCCAATCGCTTCCAACGATGAGATGAAGCCGGTGGCTTTGGGCTCTGGCAGAGCGATCTCGGTGGTCCTCTTGGGAGAACTCGCGGAGAAACGAAATAATCTTGGATTACGCGAACCTGTGCCTAGCCAGACGACGTCGTTCGCGCCAATGGCCACACGGCGGACATAGTCAGTATCGGCCGCAACCCGCGCAAAGACCTGGACCTTGCGCGTCTTGGGAGTGTAGTTAAAGGCAGCGCCCAGCGGATAAGTTCCGCCCCAAACAGTCCCCTTGGAATCTATTTGCAGATCATAGATCGTGGAGGCATTGGGAACCTCACCCACCACGGTCGTCACCGAAGGGCTTGATGGCTTCCAAACCAAAAGCGAATTGCGCGTTGCTAGATATAGGGTCTTGCTCGCTTTGTGCCATTTCATGGATTGGATTCCACCACTATGGCTGTTGGGAACGTCCACAACGTGCACGGGGGAAGTTCGCCGCGGATCCACTATTTGAAGTTGGTGGGCGGGGCCGACAATCGACACTGCCAACCAGGGAAGCCCGGACTTTTCAATACCGGGCAGCGGTTCCACGCGCCTAATTTTCGTGGCCGGGAAGGCTCCTTCATGATTTTGCAGTGCACCGGTGGTGTTGCGAGTGCGTTTGAGAAGAGTGACAACTGAGGGATCACGATTGCTGAGAGCTGATTCAGGCTGTGGAGTTATCGTCGGAGTGATTGGTTTGGAAGGTGCCGACGATTCGCCAGGTCCAGAGTTCGGAAGTTGATTGTAGACAATTGCCCCTGCGGTGACCGCTCCGAGAGTCAAAACTACTCGTCGGCTGATTCGTTTCGACGAACCCCTATCGTCTTCGGCCACTGACTATCTCCTTACGCGCATGAAATACGCCGGCATAGCGGATAAATGACGCATTCATCGAAGCCTGAGATTTCAGCTACGACACCACGCGGCAAATTGAAAGTTGGATAGTTCGGTTCTCTCTTTCCCTACATCCGGTCCGGCGCACGACCGACCAAGGCATTGACCGAAGTGTGGAGTAATAGACCGGAACCGTCCCAGCCGCCTATGGCGAACGTCCAGCTGCCTGCTACTCCGTGATTGTAGGACTAGATCCACGGATAAAGTCTTGCAGAGATTTAGCATTGACAAGTTGATGGTTGGCTTCCGGAAATCCATCGGGATTATTGGACTGCCAATTCCACATGTCTGCGACCATTTGTTCTAAACCACGTTCGGCTTTCCATCCTAGATCTAGGCGGGCCTTTTCGGGATGTGCATAACTTTCTGCGACGTCGCCTGGACGACGCTCCGTGATTCGATAGGGAACCGGCCGCCCGGAGATTCGAGCGAACGCGTCAATTACTTCCAACACGCTGGAACCAGCACCAGTGCCTAGATTCCAAACATGCACACCTTGAGAATTAGACAGATAGTCGAGTGCGGCCAAATGCCCAGTTGCGAGATCCAATACATGGATATAATCTCGCACTCCAGTACCGTCAGCAGTTAAATAGTCTCCGCCAAAGACTTGCACTTCGGCACGTTTTCCAATAGCTACTTGAGCCACAAAAGGCATCAAGTTGTTTGGAATTCCTTGCGGGTCTTCCCCAATAAGGCCAGATTCGTGTGCACCAACCGGGTTAAAATATCTAAGATTAGCGATATGCCAGCGCGAGTCTGACGCAGCCAGCTCCTCAAGCATCTCCTCGATATGCAGTTTCGTGCGCCCGTATGGATTTGTAGCGTTTCTTAATGTGTTTTCATGCAGTGGTAGATCTGTCGACTCGCCATAGACTGTGGCAGAAGAGCTAAAAACGATGGTTCGACACTCCGCTTTATTCATTGCTTCAAGTAAATTCAGGGTGCCGACGACATTGTTCTTGTAGTACTTAAGCGGCTGAGCTACCGACTCACCGACAGCTTTGAGCCCGGCAAAATGAATGACCGCCTCCGGCTTAATCTCACCGACGGCTTGAGCCAAACTTTCGGCGTCTAATAGGTCGATATGGTATGCATCCAGACTCCGTCCGGCAAGACTAGCCACTCTGCGAAGTGACTCTGGGGACGAATTACTAAAGTTATCAATGACTGATACCTGGTGCCCTTCCTGCAAAAGCAGGAGTACCGTATGGGAGCCAATATATCCAGCACCGCCGGTGACAAGTATGCGCATCTATGATTTCCCCAACGTCAAAAATTAGAATAACCCATGTAAATGGAACTTACATGGGCCATTCTAGCGAATTTTTACTGCACTATTAGGCCAAGCGCTCTAGCCAGCCGTGGCGGTCCTCTACGGTTCCACGCTGGATGCCGAGAAGCTCTTCACGGATCGACATGGTGATTTCACCGGCCGGCGCATTTTCATCACCGATTAGTTCGTCACCATTCTTCAGCACGCCAATTGGAGTGATGACCGCAGCGGTGCCGCAGGCAAAGACCTCAGTGATATCTCCATTAGCAATGCCGTCCCGCCACTCATCCAAAGTGATCTTTCGTTCTTCAACGTCCATGCCGCGATCCTTGGCAAGCTGGATGATCGAGGAACGTGTAACTCCTTCGAGGATGGTGCCGGTCAACGCCGGAGTGACCAGCTTTTTGTCCTTGGTCACGAAGAACACGTTCATTCCGCCGAGCTCTTCCACCGCATTGTCGTTGAAAGAGTCAAGGAAGAGTACTTGCTTGCAGCCGTTTTCTTCTGCTTCGAGCTGAGCCACCAAAGATGCTGCGTAGTTGCCACCGCATTTAGCCGATCCGGTACCACCGCGACCTGCGCGTGCATAGTTCTTGGATACCCAAATGCCCACCGGCTTCAGCTCTCCACCGAAGTAGTTTCCGGCCGGTGAGGCAATCACACGGTAGGACACTTCGCGTGCCGCGCGGACACCCAGAAACGCCTCGGTAGCGATCATGAATGGGCGCAGGTACAGAGCTTCCCCGTCACCGGTTGGAACCCACTCAATGTCGGTAGCAACGATTTTGCGCAGGGACTCAACGAAGACTTCATCATCAAGCTGCGGCAGGGCGAGCCGAGCTGCCGACTTATTCAAGCGAGCAGCGTTTGCATGGGGGCGGAAGGTCCAGACCGAACCGTCTTCGTGACGGTAGGCCTTCAGGCCCTCGAAGATCTCCTGGCCATAGTGCAATACCGAAGCGGCGGGATCCATGGCGATCGGCCCGTACGGCTCAATCCGCGCGTCATGCCACTGGCCCGAGCCGGGCTCGGAGGTGGCGGTCCAGTCAATGACCACGGTGTGGTCGGTGAAGAAGTCTCCGAACCCCGGGTTGGCCAGAACGGCAGCGCGTTCTTCCGCGCTCTTGCGATTCGATGAAAGATTTTCGTTGAATTCCATCTGCCTCAGGACTTCCTTGCTCAATTAACGAATAACGGGTGCCCCACGCCATTGGCGGAACACCCGTCCGTGGATTTGCTTCTCGATTAGCGGATAATCGAGTTACATCGCTTTTAGCTTATGCCAGTAGCGACACGATTGCATCGCCAATTTCACTTGTGGTGCGGTGATCGGTCAATTCTTGGCGTGAAGTGATCTCTTTTTCGACAGCTTGCTCAACGGTAGCCGCTTCGGCAGACATGCCGAGGTGATCCAGCATCAGCGCCACCGACAAAATTGCGGCGGTCGGATCAGCCTTCTGCTGGCCGGCGATGTCGGGAGCAGAGCCGTGGACCGGTTCGAACATGGACGGGTAGGTACGGTCCATGTTGATGTTGCCGCTGGCCGCCAGTCCAATGCCACCGGTGATGGCGCCGGCCTGGTCGGTGAGGATGTCACCAAATAGGTTATCGGTCACTATTACGTCGAATCGGGATGGATCGGTAGTCAAGAAGATGGTCGCCGCATCAACGTGCAGGTAGTCGTGGGTCACCTCTGGGAATTCCGGTGCCACCATCTCTACCGCGCGCCGCCACAAATGTCCGGCATAAACCAACACATTGTGCTTGTGGACCAAGGTCACGTGCTTGCGCTCCCGGGCGGCTGCGCGGGTGAAGGCATCACGAACTACACGCTCAACACCGTAGGCGGTGTTCACTGAAACCTCGGTCGCGATTTCATGCGGGGTCCCGGTACGCACCGAGCCGCCGTTTCCAACGTACGGGCCTTCGGTGCCCTCGCGGACGACTACGAAATTGATGTCACCCGGGTTAGCCAGCGGGCTTTCGATTCCGGCGTAGAGCTTGGCGGGGCGCAGGTTCACGAAATGATCCAACGAGAAGCGCAGCTTCAACAGCAGTTCACGCTCAATGATTCCCGAGGGGATTCTCGTGTCGCCAGGAGCCGCGCCGACCGCGCCAAACAGGATGGCATCATGCTGCTTGATAGCTTCAAGCGTCTCATCCGTCAGGGTCTCCCCCGTTTTGAGCCAGTGTTCCGCACCCAACGTGTATTCCGTGAGATCAACTTGTTGACCTCCACCGTTGGTCACGAACTTCAGGACCTTCACGGCTTCGGCAACCACTTCTGGGCCGATACCGTCGCCTGGAATGACAGCAATATTAATGACGTTTCCCATGTTTTCATCATAACGAAGCAAATCCACCATTTGAGAACCCATCTCAAATACTGAGAATCATTTCTATGTAAGTCATCAGAACATCAAACCGTGGCATGAGGACGGAGCTCTGAACGCTGACTAGACTCGAGTAGTAGAAGTCTTTAGGCACGAGGGAACAGTTGATCTTTAATAACCCACACCGGCGCATCGACCGGTGGATTCGTTCGAATCCAGGCCGGATCGATTTGTTCACCGGCGCTTTTTATACTTTGATGTGCACAGGGGTCGCGCTTGCCATGGGCGCCGGGGACGGCATGGGTTTCGCCCTTAGTTTATTTGCCGTCGCCATTTTGCAATCGGCCCCATTGATGGTTCGCCGCCGCTATCCATGGGGCGTCACGATTGTTGTAGCCTGCGCTCACCTCATGCAGCTGTTCTTCCAAGGATTCTTCCTTCCCTCGCAGCTATCGGTTCCCTTGCTGATTTACACCATGGCCGTCTACGGGAAGCGGTGGCAATCCTTCGCTACCTTGGGCGTGGGGTTGCTCGGTGCGATTCTTGCAACCTTTAACATCTTTGGCCCGGGATCCTACGGTCAAGCCGCCTTATCCTTTGACATGATCATCTCCTTTGTGGGCTTATCGCTGGTGGTAACGCTGGCCTGGACTTTTGGTGATCTCGCCCGAAGCCGGCGGCAAACCCTGAACGCCTTGCGCGCGCATGCACAACGCTTGGAAAACGAACGGTTGATTGAACGTGAGCTGGCAGCCTCGGATGAACGCAACCATATCGCCAGAGAAATGCATGACATCGTGGCCCACTCGCTCTCGGTGATTATTACCCAGGCAGATGGTGCACGCTACGCGGCCGCACAGGACCCAAATATTGCGGTTGAAACCTTGAAGACGGTTTCTGACGCGGGGCGCTCCTCACTGCGCGAAATGCGACGCTTATTGGGCGTGCTGCGCACAGATGAAGAGGTTGATCACCGCCCGTTGCCAACACTGGACAACATTCCAGAGTTGGTTGAAACTGCTCTGAGGTCCGGACTGGAAGTTTATTTTCAAGTCAAAGGATCGCCGCGTCGCCAGTTGCCAACCGGAGCGGAGCTGACCGCGTACCGCTGCGTGCAGGAAGCGCTGACAAATGTCATGAAACACGCGGGCCCAAGGTCAACCACGAACGTGACCCTGAGCTGGACTAATCGAGGTATCGAAATAAGCGTCATCGATGACGGCCGGGGCGCAGGAAGCTTGGGTATCGCTGGCACCGGCCAAGGTCTGCGCGGATTGCACGAACGAGTCTCCCTATACGATGGAACCAGCACCGCTGCTCCGCATCCTGGCGGAGGTTTTGCCGTCTCTGTGTTCATCCCCTACTCCGAGGACTAAATAGAATGACCACCAGTGAGCCAATTACAGTCGCCTTGGTCGATGACCAGCTTCTGGTTCGTAGCGGTTTCCGAATGCTCATCAACTCCCAACCGGATATGAATGTTGTCGCCGAGGCTTCCAACGGACGCGAGGCGTTGGCCTCTCCCTCATTGGCCTCTGCAGATGTCATATTGATGGACGTCCGCATGCCGGAAATGGATGGAATCGAAACGACCGAACGGCTATTGGCTACTAGGGATCAATCCAAGCCCGCGCCGCGCATCATCGTGCTGACCACTTTTGATATGGACGAGTATGCGTTCAGCGCCATTCAGGCTGGAGCGAGCGGTTTCCTGCTCAAGGATGCCCCTCCCGAAGAACTGCTGGAATCGGTGCGTACAGTAAACCGCGGGGATGCCGTGATTGCGCCTTCGACGACAAGAAGACTTCTGGACCATATGGCCCCGCTGCTAAAACGCTCATCGCAAACCAACGATACGTTGGTATCCGCAGTAGAATCCTTGACGCCTCGTGAACGCGAAGTCTTTGGACACATCGCCTTGGGGCGTTCGAATCCAGAGATCGCGAGAGATCTGTTTCTATCCGAAGCCACGGTAAAAACTCACGTGGGACACATTCTTGCCAAGCTCGGTGCCCGTGACCGGGTCCAGGCCGTAGTGATTGCCTACCAGACCGGTGTAGTCAGCGCCTAGCGCTTACCGATTAAACAAAGGGCTCCAAGCCGGGGTTGAACCAAGCTTGGAGCTCTAAGTTTTCAGACTTACTTTTCTTCTTCGTACCGCGGGAAAACCGGAGCCGGCGCTGGCAATTCGGTTCCCGGCACCAGAACGGTGTCAAAGTTCTCGAAGTTGCGTGCGGTCCCCTGTCCAACAGCGAGCAGGTCGAGCATGCCGGTCATGGTCTGCGGGAGGACCGGTTGCAGGAGCATTGCGACCTTGCGAACAATTTCAATGGTCACGTAGAGAACCGTTTCCATGCGTGCTGGATCGGTTTTCTTCAGCTTCCATGGTTCCTGCTCGGCGAAGTACGCATTGGTGTCTCCCAAGACGTGCCAGACGGCTTCCAAAGCCCGACTGAAGTCTTGGCGGTCATATGCTTCCTGATTGATTTCCAAAAGCTTTGAGGCGGCAGCCAGTATCTGCTCATCGGCTTCCAGCAACTGCCCGGGTGCCGGCACGACGCCCCCGCAGTTCTTGGCCACCATGGAAAGCGATCGCTGCGCTAGGTTTCCAAAGTTATTGGCGAGATCGCCATTAATGCGCGCAACAATGGTGTCATGGTTGTAGCTACCATCAGCGCCAAAGGTCACCTCGCGAAGGAAGAAGTAGCGCACCTGGTCGAGTCCATACCGCGCCACAAAATCATCGGGTGACACGGTATTGCCCAAAGACTTGGACATCTTCACACCGTTATTGTGCAGGAAGCCATGAATCATCACGCGCTTGGGCACCGGCAGCTTTGCCGACATGAGGAAGGCCGGCCAGTAGATGGCATGGAACCGGGAAATGTCCTTGCCGATAACGTGTACGTCTGCGGGCCAGTACTTCTGGAAGGACGCAGATTCCACGTCGGGGAAGCCGGCACCGGTCAAGTAGTTCGTCAGGGCATCGACCCATACGTACATGACATGCTTCTCGTTGTCTGGAACCGGGATTCCCCAGTCGAAGGTTGTGCGCGAAATCGAAAGGTCAGTCAGCCCGCCTTCAACGAAACGAACAACTTCGTTGAACCGTGATCGCGGGGCACCGAATTCAGCATTCTCTTCGTAGTGAGCCAGCAGCTTGTCCTGGTACTTGGACAGTCGGAAGAAATAGGATTCTTCCTCGGTCCAAGTTACCTCGGTGTCGGTTTCGGTCGTGTACCGGATACCGTCTTCGCGAACTTCGGTCTGTTCTTCGGTGTAGAAGGCTTCGTCACGAACGGAGTACCAGCCGGCGTACTTGTCCAGATAAATATCGTCGTTGGCTTCCATCCGGCGCCACAGCTCCTGCGCCGCGGCATGGTGGTCCGCGTCCGTGGTCCGGATGAAACGGTCGTAGCTCGTGCCCAATTCATCATTCATCGACTGGAACGCATCCGAGTTGCGCTGCGCCAGCTGCGCTGGGGTGATGCCCTCTTTCTCAGCAGTCTGCATCATCTTCTGACCATGTTCGTCCGTGCCGGTCAGGAAGAAGACGTCATACCCGTCGAGCCGTTTGAAACGCGCCATGGCATCCGTTGCGACAACCTCGTAGGCATGCCCAATATGAGGGGTGCCATTCGGGTAGGAGATAGCTGTGGTGATGTAAAAGGGTTTCTGCTGAGAAGTCACGATACAAATTTACCTTAGTCAGTGCTGGAAGCTGGATTCTTCGAGGCGATCATCGCGTCACATGATCTGATCCAGATAGTCCCAAAAAGCGCCACGAAGGGTACGACGGATGGTTTGTTGATCCGTTTTCCATTCCCCGAGCACCTGGGCACAGTCCTTAAGCAAGGTTCGGTCGATTTCTGGCGGCAGCTGTGGTTTGTCCGCGACCAGTTCAACAACCTCTGTTTGGGTAGTGCTGGCAAGCCAGGACTGAGCTACCTTGGCCCCAATTTCTTCAGCCGCGGTCAGCTCCTTTTGTTCGTAGGCAGCATGGCCATGGAACCCAGAACGTTCACTATCTGAAGAGTAGACGACTTCCGCTTGAGCCGTTGGCTCGGCGCTGCGCAGAACTTGGGCCTTTTGCGCCAATAAGGCGGGAGTTGGGATTCCAGGTTTTGCTACCGCCGAGGGCTTCGCCGTTGGAGCACCTGCCACCAATGCGGTTTTATCACAATGATCTTTATCCCAGTCAATGATTCGAGTGAATGAACTATCAATAATGGAATCGGGCATCACCTCAATAGCATCGGCCGTCAGAGCTAAGTGTTCGGCAACCGAGGCTACTCCCAAACGGCTCTGGTCCTTTTGCAAACCAAGCAATACTACCTTCATGCCCAAGTCCTGGGCTTCTTCTACTGCTTCGGCCAGGTCGTCATCTCCGGAAACGAGATAAGCAACGGACGCCGATCCATGTCGTGCTACGCCAACCAAATCCAAGGCCAGCCGGAGATCAACGCCCTTTTGCTCGCCATTATAGGAAATGCGACCTAACCGGACTTTTACACCTGGAATCAGGCCAATACGCTTATGCTGTTCGGTAAATAGACCGTCCTTGGAAGCGTCATACCAGTAGACCCGGAGGTTATTCAGTCCCGTATTCTTCTTGACAGTCTGGACTATTCCACGAACTAACGACTCATAATGCGTGGTAAAGGCCGAACGGAGAGTCGTTCCAGCAACCCTATGCCCGCCTAAAGACAATAAAAACCCGGCATCAACAAATATTGCAGTTTGATTCATCATACTTTTGATACTAGTCAGTACAGAGCGAAGAATCCTGCACCATAAGAGCTACGCCAGATATTGGTTCGTTTTAAAAGCGTGAGGGACCAGAACAGAATGTTCTAGTCCCTCCCGATAGACATGCTAGATGCTTGTTGCTCGCATCATGTCATCCGCATCGGATAGACGCGAATCAAATTCTTCAATTCGATTCCCCACACCAAGCAGCTCCGCAATGGCAGCTACAGTGCGTTCAGAAGCTCTTCCGTCGCCGTAAGGATTAACCGCGTTGGCCATATCCTCATATGCGGCCGAATCATTCAACAACTCCGAAACCGAATCGAAAATCCGCTGTTCGTCAGTTCCGATGAGTCGAACGGTACCAGCCGTCACTGCTTCCGGACGCTCGGTATTCAAGCGCATTACCAACACTGGCTTACCCAGGCTTGGCGCTTCTTCCTGCACTCCACCGGAGTCAGTCAGGACAACTGTTGAGGCATCGATGATTCGAGTGAACTCGCCATAAGCCAGTGGCTCCGTCAACGTAATGTTCGGAATACCATCGATTTCCGGAAGCAGAGCCTCACGTACCGCAGGATTGCGGTGCAGTGGAAGGATAAACTGAATATCGGGCTCTGCTGCGGACAAGCGCGCAATCGCTCGGCCAATTCCACGCATCGGCTCGCCTTGGTTCTCGCGACGATGAGTCGTCACCAAAACAATTCGCTTGCCGGAGTTCACGATTTCTTCAAGTTGTGGATCCGTGAAGGGGATCTTCTTTTCAACCACGGTCAGCAGCGCATCGATAACGCTGTTACCAGTGATGACGATGTCCTTGCTGTTGAAGGTCTCGCGCTCGAGGTTACGCTTGCTCAGCGAGGTTGGCGCCAAGTGAAGGCTGGCAATCTGGCTGGTGAGCTTGCGATTGGCTTCCTCAGGGAATGGCGAGAAAAGGTCGTAACTACGCAGACCAGCCTCGGCGTGTACCACTGGAATTCCACGGTAGAAGGCTGCGATAGCTCCTGCGGTAGAAGTGGTGGTGTCACCCTGGACGACTACGGCATCCGGCTGTTCTTTTTCAAATATTTCATCCAGACCAGCAATGGTCTTAGTCAGCAAACCGTTGAGGGTCTGTCGCGGCTGAATTACGTCAAGGTCATAGTCCGGCTTGATGCCAAACAATTCGTTGACCTGATCCAGCATCTCGCGGTGCTGTCCGGTAACAACAACTACGCAGTCGAAACCTTCGGCCTCTTTCAAGGCCTTAACGATCGGAGCAACCTTGATGGCCTCGGGACGAGTGCCATAGATCGGCATGATCTTCTTCATGGGGAATCTACCTTGTCAGAAGTGGGGAATTTAGCGCCAGAGACCGCGGGTGTCAATGACATCCTTGCCTGCAAGCGCAGTGGCGGGAACCGATTTAAACTGATCGTGATCCACCAACAGGGTCACAACCTCTGCGGCTTCCAGCGCCTCATCCAGTGGAGTCAGGGTGAGGTTCGCAATGCCGTCAAGTTTCTTGGGCAGTGCATCAACGTGTGGTTCGACAGCCAAGAACTCGACGGTTGGATTCTCGACGGCCAGTTTGCGAGCGATTTCAATGGATGGCGATTCACGCATGTCATCGATGTTCGCCTTGAAGGCAAGCCCTAATACAGCAACCTTGCCATTAAACGCTGGCGACTTGGTGGCCTGAACAACCTTGTCGATGACCCAGTTTGGCTTGGAGTCGTTGGTTTCGCGAGCCATCCGGATGAGCTTGGACTCTTCCGGAGCGGCGGAAACAATGAACCATGGATCCACCGCAATGCAGTGACCGCCTACGCCTGGACCAGGCTGAAGGATGTTTACACGCGGATGACGGTTCGCCAAAGAAATGAGCTCCCAGACATCGATCCCGATCTTGTCAGAGATCACCGAAAGCTCATTGGCGAAGGCAATATTCACGTCGCGGAACGAGTTCTCAACCAGCTTCGCCATCTCGGCGGTTTTGGCATCGGTAGTCAAAATCGCAGCCTGGCAGAATACCTCGTAGAGAGCCTTGGCCTTATCGGCAGCTTCCGGGGTAATGCCGCCAACAATGCGGTCGTTGGTCACAAGCTCTTCCATGACATAACCCGGCAAAACGCGCTCTGGGCAGTGCGCCACGAGCAGGCTATCGGCGTTCAAGTCTGGGCGCTTGGCCAACAGGTAGTCAGCCATGTGCTGAGTTGCCCCTGGAGGCGAGGTGGATTCGAGGATGACCAGTTCGCCACCTTTGAGGTTCGGTGCGATACCTTCTGCTGCGGCTTCGATGTACGAAAGATCTGCGGTGTAGTCATCGTTGAACGGAGTTGGCACGGCAACGATATATGCTTCGGCGGCAGGAGTCTCGAAGCTGGCGCTGAGCGTTCCTGCGGCAACAGCGGCAGCAACGAATTCGCCCAGCGCTGGTTCAACGAACGGAACTTCGCCCTTGTTGACGGCCTCCACGGTCCGGGGAGTAACATCTACACCCTTGACGGTGATTCCTTTCGATGCGAGGATCGCGGCGGTTGGCAGGCCGATATATCCCAAACCGATGACGGCGACTTCTTTAATGCTATTCACTAAAGTGACTTTCCTTCTGGTGCGAGTGTCATTCCCAAAACTGGGCGTTCAGGCTGATCTTATAACGCTTTGATTACAAGGCGAGCCTTGTAAACCATATCGCAAGAGTGCAACTGTCGTCAGCTTTCATGTCAGAATGCTTTACTTATTACTTGCTGGTAAATCTCGGCCAGCCTCTTGGCATTTTTATTCCAAGTTCTGGTTTTTAGAACGAATTTCCGACCTGACCTGCCCATGAGCTCAGCTTTCGTTGGTTCATGAATCAAAGATTCAATGGAATTCGCCCAAGCATTTACGTCACCAGCTGGTACAAGGTGACCGGTTTCACCGTGATTTACAAGCTCGCGCAATGCGGGCAAATCAGAGGCAATGACCGGGACACGAGATGCTAGTGCTTCAACTGGCTTGAGCGGAGTCACCGCACGAGTAACCGACGAGTCGACGCGAGGAACTACAAATACATTCAGGGACGCGTGGTAGAGATGCGCTTTTTCACGCGGAACCCGCCCCGGAAATTCACAATATTCGGAGATTCCGAGCTCGTCCGCAAGTCGAATGAGATTTTCTCTCTCAGTGCCATCTCCAACAATGAGGACTCTAAGTGTCTCTGCAACGGGCATAATTTTCGCGACGGCGCGAAGTAGCGTGTTTAATCCTTCGTAGGGCACCAAGCTGCTCACGGTACCGACATAAAATGCCTGAACATCCAACCCAAGCTCTTCACGAGCAACAGACCGCGACACGGGTTTGTTGAGGAACTCTTCGCCAATGCCGTTGGGAAGAATCTCGATGTTTTCTGGTTTTACATCAGCCGCTGTGAGATTTTCTTTCATCTCTGCACCGAGTGTGATCACATGGTCAGCGTTCTTGGCGACAAATGCTTCGCGTTCTCTGAAGAGCTTGTAGCGCTCAGAATTTATCGCAGATTCTGGACGGGTCGATAGCCAAGTGTCAGCCAGCTGCCCGCGGACTTCATATACCCATGGAATGCCGGTCGCCTCGGAGACCGCTTTTACCGCGAGAGCATTTGAAAAGTCGGTGGTGGTGTGGAGAATTTGGGGGCGGTCACGAACGACTTTTGCCAGCAGCTCTTCGGCCTGCTGCTGGATTCGACCCGATAGATCATATTTTGCTCCGGCTGGAATCAACCGCTCGTATTCGACGGCTCCGACCCGATCCGTTTTATTAGCATTGAATATGCCAATGTTTAACGGATAATTCACTCGAGTGCAGGCTCTCACACTCCAGCCTTCGGCGGCCAGTGCCGACAAAGTGGACTGAGTACGTTGGGCATAACCACTGCCAGTGTGAGGCAGCGAATTGGTCGCTAGGAAGACTACGGATTTTGATGTTCCACTCTTGGAATCAGCAAACGGAGTCGCCGGGAGTTTCGGCTCTGCGCCAAGGTAGACCTGGTATTCAGAAACGTAGTGACGTTTTTGGCGGTTAGGCTTAATTTGATCCAGCAAAGCAATCGCTTCGCTCATATTGCCTAAGCCCCATTGCAGCCGTGCTCGTGCTCTTATCGCATTTGGGGATGAGTTCGCTTCAGCCAACAAGTTAGACGCCATCTGCCATTCCCCGCTAGCGATACAAAGATTCGCAAGAAAAATCGCGCCACGATGTGAGCTGGATTTCTCCAACCAGCGACGACAGGATTCCTGTAATTGAACGCTATCGTCGCGAATCATCGCCGACATGGCATTAGCTAGGGTTGCATTCTTCCCAAGTGAAAGCACTTTACCGAGAACCTTCACAGGAGCTTGATTCTTGAACTTTCTGGCTACTTGAAGCGCAAAATAGCTCGGGTCGTCAGCCACATTTGAGAGGGCCAATCGACCGGTATTCTTAATATTTGCCATCGTCTGAGAATTCAAAATAGTTTCCTAGTTCTTGCCGAATCTCGTGACAGTTTCGCTGAGCAACTTGGCATAAACTTTGGCTGCGTCGCGCAATGACGCGTTTTTCCGCACCCAGAGTGAACCATGATTGTGGGTTTTCAGCATGTCCGGATTTTCTGCCAAGTGCTTCAGATATTGCGTTAGTTCATCAAGACTCTGGCCGACAACATGCCCGGAATTGGCAGCGGTGATGATCCCAGCGGCTTCGCCGCGCACTAGGCCTGTAATATGGCGGTCGAGATATAGTAACTCGTAGAGCTTCGAAGGTACGGTGTGATCGAAGCTTGGCCAGTCGGGTCGTAGCGAAACGACGCATGTATCCGCCCAGGCGTAATTTTCCAGAACGAGATCTCCATAGACCGACTCACGAAAGTCAACGTCTGCATCGAGCTCAGCGGCCAGTTCAATCAAGCGCCGTTTCTCGGTACCATTGCCTACTATCCTCAGCGAAATCTTATTGTCGAGAATTTTGGCCGCGTGAATAAGTGTGTCTAAACCTTGGCTCCGACCAATATTTCCGAGATAAAGCACGCGCAACACCTCAGTTCGAGGCTCATTGCTTATAACGACTTCAGGGCGTTCAACTTCAACTCCGTTGGAAATCGTAGCTACGTTGCGCACCCCGTTCAACCGCATCTTTACTGCGAGGCCGCGTGTCACGGTCACCAGCAGGTCGCTTCGTTTCACCAGATACGACAGCGCATGAGAAACAACTGGCTCCAGCCAACGCCACTTCAAGACTTGGGATTCTCGTAAAAGGTCTGGCCATGCGTCTCGCAGGTCAACGACAAACGGTACGCCGCGGATTTTACTGACTACGTACCCGACAATCAGCGTCGGTAATGCCGGCACAGTCGCAACAACTACATCCGGACGGCTTTCTTTCAACGCTGCGGGAACGCTCAACACCGCGTCCGCACCATGTTTGAGGACTTTTCCAACCATGGATTTGGATTTATGCAATGAACGATAACGTTTGATGTGGATGCGTTCATTATCGTGAAGCGACTGGGAAGTTTGAGCTGTGATGCCCCGTGGTTGGGGAGCAACAACAGTAAATTCATGTCCTAATTTAGTTAATTCATCGGCAATGACGGACCAACGGCGTTGCGGAGGTGAGATTTCTGGAGAAAACGAATGAGTCAGCAACATGATCTTCATCTACTGCTCACCCCTTTGCCTTCGTATACAAACTCGCACCCAATCAATCTTAGAAGAAAAGATGCGTGTCATTTCGTCCAAACCATTGAATACTACCAGTAGCGGTTAGTTCAGCGTCGCTGAGTCCCCAAGTATGAGCTTTTCCGTCGCCGCTACGCATCTGCATGAAGTTAAAACGATCACTTGAATAGACGCTTCCGCCAGCATCTATGACATCACGCAGGAATTGGGTATCTTCCCCCCTGCTTCGTGACGCAAAGGGCGTGTTCTTGAATACCGAAGCATGCCCGAGCATGGTCGGTCCCATCACCAGGTTCGTAAACCGGTGCTCCCGATGAGCAAATCGCAACAGAGTTGCGTCCGAATCTGCAAGGTACATGAAATGGGCTTGCTTCCCAACGATCGAAGCTCCGCTATATCGCAGGGCTGCAACTTGATCGAAGAGGTAGTTTGCTCCGTAGAGATCGTCGTCGTCCATTTTCGTGATGAAATCGCCGGTCGCCTCAGCAACTGCTGCGTTGAGGCAATCGCCCAGGGACAGTTCCGCTGACAACTCGAGAATCTTGTAGTCAGCGAGGTTCGCCTCGACGGCTTTGGCTTCAAAAGCCTTACGATCAACGGCAAACCCATGTGTGACAAGAACAAGCTCGGTATCGACATTGAGCTGTGATCCGACGGAAGAAATGATGTGGTCGATTTGGTGCGGGCGGATCGTCGAAACCACTGCACTCACCTTGGGCCGTGACGCCATAGATCGGGCCGAGGGCTCAACCTGCGACAGTCCAACAAACGACTCTACTCGACGCGCTCGGTGGGCATAGGTGTGCTCTCTCCAGATACGCCGTTGCCCCGAATGCACCATTCGATCGCGGAGCTCTGGGCTCTGCACGATGCTGCGGATTGCGTTTGCTGCTTCTTCACGCGTCGAAACTTCTAATACCTCGGATGGGTCAAAGAAATTTCCTATAGCGGCGCTTGGTGCCGAAACTACCGCGCTACCGGCCGCAGTGATCTCGAAAATGCGGCGTGCGCACATGCTCGGAGAGTCGACGACTGAATTTACGTTGAGGAATACATTGTAGAACTTATTGGCGGCAAGCATCTGGTCATAGTCCAAGGACCCAACCACATGTTCGGCGTAAGGAGCCGGGAACTGGTAATTTTCGTCTCCCCCGTGCTGGCGTGAGAATATATCGAGTCCGTGCGGTAGCTTATCGGCTATATCTGTTGCTCCCCCGAGGACGATTTCCATCTGCTCGCGACGTTCTGGGAACTTATGGGCGAAATACATACCGGCAAAAGCTACATCACGACGTTCCTGGCTCAGCGGACGCACCGGGTTGTGAAATACCGGCTGCGCAGCGAAACTCAGCGATGCGATCCGTTCATGGCCTAATTCACGCTGGTAGTCCGCGATTTTGCGTTCATCCGAGGTGAATACAAAATCAAATAGCCGTGCGCATTCTAGGAAGTCTTCGAAGTGAGGGGGGTCTTCTTTGTTCCAGAAGACTGCCGGAATGGCTTTCTCTTTGAATGCATTGACCATATCGACCAAGGCAGGTCTTGGAGCACTCGTACCTGTTAGGTGATATTGCCATGCTCTGCCGTTTCCTGCCCACGCGGACTCGACGAAGAGCAAATCAAAATCTGTTGCTTCAAGATGCTCGCGCCAGTCATCTGGGGTGATAAAGGTGCAGTCCCACTCTGGACCCCAAGCCCTCGCGCTAAAGTCATCAAGGATGACTGCAACTTTTAGTGCGTCTTCGGAGCCCTGAGCAGGTTCGGAAGCTACCGTTGGCAGCTGAAGCCCGAGTGTCATTTCGATGTCAGTTTGGAAGCTGCGATTAAAACCGCCGGCGCGAGATTCGTAGTTGCTACGACGGTACCATTCTTGGACTTGTCGCGGGCCACCTTGCCGAAGGTGCCACAGCGCTTTTCGAAACTCGCCTAGTGCAATTTTCACTTCTCAACTCACTCTAAAATATTCGCAGGCAGGAATTACCAATATTACAGCGAGGCGCGCCCCAGACTCTATTCGGGACTAGGACGCACCTCGCTATCTTGAACTTCGTTCCGATAACTAGTCCGCTTCGATGGCCTCAACCAGTTGAGACATGATCTTCTTGGAATCGTAGTTTTCCACTGTGAAAGCTCTCGCTTCTTCTACCGATTTTTCGAAGCGCTCTTGGTTTGAAACGATTCCAGCAACGTGTTTGGCGGCAAGTTCCGTATCGGTAAAAAGCCATCCTTCGGGGTAGAGCCACTCAGAACCTGGCCACGCCAGTCCAACAGGAAGCGCGCGGGAAGCAGCGCCATCAGCCAGAGTGAAGTGGAAGGACTCAAAGTCGCTGGTGGATACCGCAACACCAATCTGCTGATACCACTGGTCCATGTCGTCGCCGTGTGGGTCGAAGGTTACTGCACCTTGCAGGAGCGGCGACTCTTCGATCCGGGCATACTGAGTCTCATAGAACGCCATCTCTTCGACCCTTGCTGCCATCCAAGGATAATCCTCGGGACGTTTCCCCTTCACCCGCAAGGTGAATCGTTCGTCGGTAGCACGGAGTTCTTCCAGCAAGTCCAGCACAAGATCAAAGCGCTTCATTTGCGGGACCATACCGACGAATCCCAAGACAAATCGGGCATCCGCCTCCTTCGGAAGATCGAGCGCTATTGTGCTCACAGGATTTGGAACCACAATGGTTTTTTCGATCGGGATGTCAAATTTTTGAACCGCCATGCCACGGACCAGTTCGCTGACAAATATCACTGTGTCAACCATATTAAAATTCGTTTGGTTCGGAAAGTCAGTGAACAGTTCCTGTGAGTGGAACCTTGTGACAAGGCGTTGTGAAGGTTTCAGATTTTTCGAATACCACGCCAAGTTTCCCAAGGACCACTCGCAGAATATAATTTCAGCATCCTCAACGAATTCTGGCTTTGTCCCGCCGTCTTGCATAGCGTGCCCAACCCATTTGTGGATGTTTACTCCGTGTCCATGGGATTCAAGAGACTGAATGATGGGAGCAGCAAATTTGAGATCGTGTCCTGCAATAACCACGTTCTGAGGAATCACGTTTTCGTTTTGAGAAATGCTTTCTTCCAGCCCTTTTTTCGGAAGTGCAGCTCCAAGCGGACGACGTAGCCGAAGATGGACATCGCGCGACGGATCATTCGTTTGCTCCATCTTTAGCAGCGGCGAATCAACAGAAGGCTCGTCCTTCAGCCATAACGATAGACCGCGCACGTCGAGGTCCTTTTCGGACGCTTCAACGCTCGATGCTCCGCCATACTGGTAAGCGATCAGCAAGTCTTCGAAAAGGTCTGAGTCCGCGAGAACATCTTGCACCCGTGAAACGGAGACTTCGGCCTGTCGTGGCGCAGCAGGATCTAGAGTTCGAATCCCTCGTGCCTTCAAAGTCTCCATGGCAGCTGAATTTTCTTCCGTCTGGGCGACGTATACCTCGCTCGGACGGATAGTAGTCGCCAGAATCTGCCCCGCAACTACTGCATCTAGCTTCTCTAGCTCTAGGCCCAGAGTTGGCAGAGTTGGAATTTCAACTGCAATCCCCGCCATACGAAGTGCCAATGCGAGGCGGTGGTGTGCTAGGTGCCGTTGGAATGTGACGCGCATTGGTGCCCAGGCATCTGTGACACGATCCGCTTCGCTCTGCATCCACAGCGACGTAATCAATTCAGATTCTTCACGGCTACGAACAACAGGTACGGTGCCGTCAAACATCCAGGTGACGCCGAAGCTCTTGCCGCTGACCAGAGGGGTGCCACATGCTGCAATTTCAAAGACGCGACGAGAGAACATGGTCGGCGAACCATTGACCGAGTTGACGTTAACGTGAACTGGATGAGATTTGTAAGCCTCAACCATCTGGTCATAAGTCAGACCGCCTTGAACAAACGGCTGAAGTGCGGTTGGGAACTTGTATGGGGATTCGGGGTTATCGGCTTGGCGATCGTAGATGGTCAATCCCTGTTTGCGTGCGCCTTCAAGGATCAATCGCAGTTCTTGAGACCGTTCCGCATAGCGTTCGCCATAGTAGGAGCCACCGTAAGCTACCGAATGTGAGTATGGACGACTTGATCCCAAGGGGTTGTGAATTTCGGCCTGTGCCCAGAATGGAAGGCTACCCAGGGCGCGCATGTATCCACCGCGATTCTCCCAATAGTCCTCGAGACAATTCGCGTCGGTAGTCAAAACAACATCGAACAGCTTCGCTGTCCGGCGGAATCGATTGAAGTGAACAGGATCTTCCTTATTCCAAAAAATTGTCGGAATACCGTTCTTACGGCAGTACTTTGTCAGTGCGTCAAGATCTGAGCACTGATCATCATCGTAGTAACCGACCTTGCGAGTCCACGATTCGGAATTGCCCGCCCACGCCGACTCAACAAAGAGGACATCTATCGGCTGAGCCGCAAGAACTTGGCGCCAGTTATCTGGGGTTGGCGCAACGAGGTTCACTTCACGCTTGAGAGTGGAAGTCGTGAATTCGTCGGCAATGATTGCCATACGAATATCTTTAAGTTTCTTACCCGCGACGGTTCGTTTCTGGGCCGTACGCACTTGCTCGGTGAAAGTCTGAGCAACAATAGGCCATGTCCGGGTTTCTACCGTCCATTGGCGAGCTCTACGGCCGATGTTCTGACCCAATTTAGGATCGAGCGCCAGCTTCTTGATTTGCTCGCTCAAGGAATCCACGTTATCCGCCGCAAAGAGCAAACCGCGTTCCGAGTCAGTACCAAGCAAGGTAGCAATTGGCGAGACATCTGAGCCAATAACGGGCCGGCCCGCGGCCATAGCTTCAATAGGTTTCAGAGGCGAAACCAACTCAGTGACGATATTGGATTTGCGAGGGCAGACTACTGCGTCGAAAATCGCGAGATAGTCGTTGATCTTCTCATTCGGAACGCGTCCCGTAAATCGGATGCGTTTTTCTAGGCCCAGTTCAGCGACTTGCTGCTTCAAAGCAGGCAAAGCTTTGCCGTCACCGACGATCAATGCACCAACATGATTGAATTCTTCGGGAAGTCCAGCGATTGACTCTACAAGTTGGTCTAAACCTTCGTAATTGACGATGCTGCCTGCATAACCGAGCAAGAATTCTCCGGCGACCTTCTTAGTGACTACAGAGGAACGCTCAGTGGGAAGCGGAACATATTGGAAGATGTTTGCGGCGTTAGGAAGGATCGAAATATTCGCCTTGGTCGCACCGCGTGATACCAGCTCGTCGCGGACCTCTTCGGTGATTGCAAATACCTGATCAGCTTCATTTGCTACAAGTGATTCAAGGTTGCGTGCAAGTTCAAAACGCTCTGAATTTAGCCAGGTGTCGTTGTCCGCGGCTGCAGTAATTTCCCAAAGCCCACGAACCTCATAGATGAATGGGATTCCGAGTCGACGCGCGGCGATGAGTGCTGGAAGTGCAGTGATGTGATTCGATGCGGAAACAATGACCGCAGGGCGGTTCATCATTGCTTCTCGTACGTATATATCCGCCGCAAGCTGGATGAATTTGTCCAGAGGATCGTTACGAAGAGAAACTCCAGGATTAAAGTGTGTCTTGACTCCCTGGAAGTCACGGATGAGGCGTTTTTGTGAGGGTGCCTTCTTCGTTACCTTGGAATCCCATGGATAACCGGGACGCGCGGCAATAAACAAATCCATTCCAGCGTCAGTAACGGCCTTGGTAAGTCCAGTCGTGCGAGTTGAGTATCCATTGCTGTTAAACTCACCGGTGCTGTGCGCGCAATACATGACCTTATCGACTTGCGGGACATATGCCGGTGAAGATGACTTTGGAGGGAGGTCCGGTAACGTCTTCAGCAACCGTTCTTGGCCCATGATTTGAAGATGAAGCGGACCGAAATTCTTTGGGGCCTCAGGAACCGCTAGTAGCTCGCGTAGAGTGTTTGCTGGCTCAGTAATGTCACCTAAATCGCGGTATTTTTCGACTTCCAGTTTCGCGATTTGTTGAAGGCTCAGCTCAATAGATTCATTCTCATCGGCGGACAGAGACTCCGGAGCAACCGGAGTCAATTCCTCTTGCACGATTGCTGTAGCCACGGGGAGCGCCGTCGTTGGTTTCTTACTAAACGGACTCTTCAGTTCCCTCGCAGCGCGAATTACCGGATGATCGCGTAGATTCTCATATGCGAGCTTGAATTTCTCTGCGCGCGCATGCTCATTAGCTAGTTGCGTCTTTAGCGTCGCAGCCATGCGGCTAAATTTCTGCCTTTCAGCTTCCGTCTTCTTGATTTTGGTTTCATGACGAGAAACTGAACCAATTAATTTAACCGACTGTTTCCGAAGTTTCTCGTTCTCTGATTTGAGGGTAAGGTTTTGGGCTTCATACTTAGCGAGATCGGTAAGCAACGCATGTTCGATGTCATCACCATACTTTTCATACCGCTGGCGAATGCTGAACAACTGGGCTCTCGAAGCGGTGGATGAACCGAAACTCCGTTTTGATGATTCCAACTAAGGTACTCCGTCTACGAAACTGACACGAATACTTATAAGTCTACTCAATCGACTGTTGACCTACCTGTCATCCGTCAACTTTCACGTCGAGAATTTGGCTTTGTGCACTATGTCTACGTCAAACCTGTGAGATTGCACGAAGTAAACCAGCACGAGGAACCAAGTATATGGAATTCAGTTGAACGGTGAGCTAGCAAAACTATGCATAAGTGATCCACGCCATCCCATGACGACAAAAACGGATGCTTCTACCCTTGCTATGGAAAACGACATCGGCATATGCCTACGAGATTCCTGAAAATATCTTTGGACTTACTCTACATACCAAGCCAAACAATCATGAAGGTTCTGTATCCTACGGAAATCAGCCAGCCTCCGTGGTTTAGCCTTCAAAGTGCGCATCAGCATCGGGTAATTAAAAGTCTCTTCCAGCACGACCGTATCGATGCTCGAGAGCAGCTCAAAAATCCGTGGAAGATACGACTCAGCCATTGCAACCATACGGTCTGGCACCCCTAGATTCGACGCTTCTAACTTATGACGATCAGTGATTTTGATATTTTCCGACTGAATCCTGAGGAAAGGTGAGGAAGGACTACGCGGCAACAAATCCGACTTCGAATGCTGGAAGCTTTGACGTCGCAGCATCGGTCGCTCATCAAAGTAAGCGTCCACTTTGACATTACTGTTATACGGGAGCGTCACTAGGTCTCGATCTAATTCCGCAATTGTGTCAAGTTGGAAGAAGTTCTTTTCTCGTTCATTTTCCGCGTAGCTCCATGCCGCAGGTATGAGCCACGGTGAATACAAAGGGTCGAAGCGGGATGTGTAGGGAGACATCGATCGAGATCCTTCGCCATCGTTATACCGACCTTTGGTAGCCATCCATAAATAGTCCTGCATGGCATCATTCGGTACGTTCAGTCTCTTGGCTTTATGAGCGATGGACCTTATGTTGGTTTTCAGATCTTCTAAGAGAGCGTCACTAAGCACGTTAGAGTTCAAGCCACTACGATTTCCCAGATTCCCCACAAATAACGACAGAAGCTTCGCGTCAAGGGAACTATCATCGGCGTCTCTATGACCTTCGAATTCCGATTGTGTACGAAATAAATTCCCAAAACCAGGTGTGAGGACCACGCTTTTATTTGTACGGAGCCCGGGCGTCGCCGGTCCCCGTACAACTCCAGAGGTCTCATGGAAGCGCCATCGACTATCTTCTGCCATAGAACCCGCGATTAGCGAAACGTCATATCCGGGGTCTCGACTGACCGGATACTTATAACGGCCGGCAAGGCTAAGTGCGATTTCCGTACTTTCCGATTTGAGTGCTCCACCGTTGTACATCTTATACAAAGACTCAAAACCGGATTTTCTTATGGCTGCGACTAAAACACGTTCATCAAGACCACCAGAAATGTGGGAAATGTGAGATGATGCCGGGTACCTAGATGCCGCATCAACATTCGCAAGGACGTCTGCTAGGACCAGCTCACGAAGGTTTTTGAGATCCGTACCATATCCTCGAAATTGTTCAAAAATTCGATCACGAAGCTGATACGTCTCCGATGATATCCCGGATTCCTCGAACTTTAGATATTGAAATTGCCCGAGAACTCCTACCCCCTCGTATGGGGATTCTAAAAGACCTCCCGAACTGGACGATGCGATCAAAGCTGCATAGGACAATGACTTTTGAGGTTCAAGACGGTGATCTCTTAAAATTCCCATCAAGTTCGGCAAAGACGAAGACACATAATCCCGTTGAGCGAATGTAAATCTGAAAACAGTCGAGCTTCCGAGAAAATCTGTGAGCACATAATAGTTGCCCGTCATACTGTCTTGGATATATATCGTCAAGGCCCCACGAATAGAAGAACCTAATTTATCCGCAGTCTCATCATACCCATCCAAGGCGGCTACCAGATCCTCCGGGGTAGTAATGAAGTGACTCGTGTTGATTACCCCTACTCCATGAACGCCAAGAACAACGTAGCGACCCGACGTACGGACACGTTGGCCTCCCACAATAGACGTTCCTTCCCGTCCACTGCGCGCGTCATGGACCAAAACCGGGATATCAGTGAACATTGGGAAATCCTTCGATGCTATTTGAGTACAGAAAGCTAATAAATGCTCAGGTAGTTGTTGACTTCACTTTTCGTAAGTCTCTCGCGTAAACCAATGGGATCCGATAACTATTATCTATTCGTAAAGAAACAAGAATCCTAAGAATTTCCGATCGCGCCTGGACCGGATCCCTACCCAGTTACCTGCATTAATCTTCAATGGTATTTAACTTATACACTCCCAGAGCCTCATATACATTAGCGTACGACTCTGCGTTCCTGTCCCACGAACGTTCCGAACGCACCCAGGAAGCAGCTCGTTTCCCGAGCTCTTCACGAGCAGATGGATTCTTCACTAGGAACACAAGTTCTTCGGCCAAGGATAGGTAATCGCCCGCACGGAACAACCGCGCACAATCGCCTTGTTCCGCGATCTCTGTCAAGGCTCGAACATCGGACATAATTACCGCCCGGCCAGTACTAAAAGCCTCGAACGGTTTAAGTGGAGTGACCAAATGGCAGACTTCTACTGGTCGTCGAGGAACCACAAAAATGTCAATTATCGAGTAGAACTTCAAAATAGAAGCATGCGGTACTCGTCCAGTAAAATGAACACGAGGGGTACCCAGTTCTTGAACTAGATTCTTTAACGTCTCTAATTCAGCTCCATCACCAACAATAAGCAAATGCGAATCTATAAGTTCCTCCGTCGCGCGCTCATTGAAACCACGGATCAATAAGTCGATTCCTTCATATTCAACTATGGAGGAAATGTATCCGACAACGACCGCTCCAGCAGGTATTCCTATCTCCTCGGCCACCGCTTGGTCAGGAGGTGACACAGGGAATTCCGTAGCATCCACAGCGTTTGGAATAACCGTGACCGTGTCAGCTTCCCCGCCCAGAGAAACGATATGTTCCTTCATAACATTGGCCAGAGTCACAACGTGATCGACCTTCGAACGTAAAGAAACTTCCATTTTTTGACGCAGCGCGTATGCTTCTGGGAGACCAAAATGACGCCCCGTTTCGGACCAATCTTCAATTTCGAAAGATTTCGAGATTCGAGAAAGCCAAGATTCTTCCCAAAATCCACGTGATTCATAAATAACAGGAATATTAAAATTCCGAGCCACTGTACTTGCAACGTAGGCATTCAAAAAATCCGAATGCGCGTGAAGCGCTGAAGGACGAATGTCATTAACAAGTTCTGCTAGTTGGTCGACGTTAGCTTGTAGCCATTTCGAAAGTTCCCATTTATTTCGCGCAAGGCCTACTAGCCCGTAGTAGTCGATTCCATCTATCAATTCATTCGTTCGGCGAGGTGAATTCTCAGCTTCACCAATCAGTGCCACCACAGACACCTTATAACCTGCGCGCAATTGAGCGCTGGCCGAATAGTGAGTTCGCAGCGTGTAACCACTCTGAGTCTTGGGAAGGACCTTTCCCACTACGTGCAATAAATGCCCTCGTTCCGGCAAATATTGCTCCGGAACGATATCAAGCACTGGTGCGCGCTTTCCTTCGAAAACCTCCAATTCGTCCATTCGCAAAGAGAGCGCGGTGAGATCGCGTTCATTTTTTGTATCTTCAGCAATGGATCGAAGTATCTGGTTACTTATACGCCAGTACCCTAACTGCCTGGTAACGGTCGTGAGACGACGTTTTTCGATCATGGGAAGTAGAGAAATTGCATCATGAGAAATAAAAATCCAGGCTACCATTAGTGGATCAAAACTTGTTGTTTCTTCTGCGAGCATTGCTAAGTCTTCATGACTGAATATCCCGTCGCAGCGGTCAAGTCGGCTAGCAAAGAAGAACATCTTAACAAGATCTCTGGAACGTGCTAGTTTTATCTCATTGCGAATTTCTTGGGAGAATGACTCTGATCTTTCATCAAACTCATCCCGGGAGACCAATTGATTTTGGATTGATCCAAGCTGGAATTCAGTTTCTGCTGCTCGTAGCAGAGAGGCACGTTG
This sequence comes from Glutamicibacter sp. AOP38-B1-38, assembly GCF_052377485.1. Classification (NCBI taxonomy): domain Bacteria; kingdom Bacillati; phylum Actinomycetota; class Actinomycetes; order Micrococcales; family Micrococcaceae; genus Glutamicibacter; species Glutamicibacter sp. AOP38-B1-38. The sequence continues at coordinate 75,916 of NZ_JBQSWU010000010.1, forward strand.
TATCGCGATCTCATCGTGAACAGATCGGACGTATTTATCAACCCTAGCCTTCTCCATAGAGCTATTTAACAATTCGGAATGGGCGAACTTAAGAAAAGAATCAGAAGAGTTAAGGTGCTCTTTTACAGCAGATAGTTCTTCGGAAAGAATGCTGAGTTCCGCTTGCTTGTCTTCGATCAATTTCACTCTTCGACCAAGAAGCCCGATAGATTTCGTCGATTTATCTAAATTCTCACGAGTAATAACACTACTTTTTTTCTCAAAAGATTCAACACTTTTCCGAGTGATATTTGCATACTTTTCCAAACGCCTGACTCGGAACTTGATAATCCGAGTTACTATCAAAGTGATAGTGATCGAAAACCCGACTATAGAGAACGATAATAAAAACAATGGCCAATAAGCGTAAAAGTTGTGGCCAGGAACAGTCCCGTAGGAAAATAGGAAGCTAATTAAGGCTATCACCGAGAGAACTGGTAACGCCAAAAGCATTATCTTAGACTCAAAAAATCTACTAACAATCTTCATTTGTTCCTTAGCTGAGTATAAATGATTAATATTCAAGATATGACACGGTTTTCGGAGAGGAGTGTTTAAATTGGTAGCAGCCGACGTAGACTGGTTTTCCAACTACTCTTAACCCTGCATATGCGAAAGCAAGAACTATTACCATTTAGCTGCATAACTCATCGACTTTCGTTCATGCTCTGGTATTAGTCAACTAAGACGAGTTTGTAGCGTCGGCAAGTGTCAGCTGGTAGGGCGAAGTTATGATCACTCGGTCTTCATCTCGTAAACGAACCAGATAGTCAAGGATTGTTGTGAATCCCTCGACAGATAGCATCTGCTCTCGACCCAATCGAGACGGATGCAACATTATTTGCAATCCTTTGCGCTTTTGTACTGTCTTATCAATTCGCTCAATTACTTCTGAAACTGATCGTGAATCTATTGTGAAGTGGGCGAGACCGTTGCGAATATTCCCGTCGAGAACCCTCTGCGTTGTACCCGGAATATGCCCTGAAGCAACGGCGTGATGTGCCAGAATGAGCTTCCCTGCTTCCGATGCCCATTCTTCCGCAGTGGCGCCTTTACGAAAACCGAAATAGTCATGGCCGGGTATACCTGGGGGGTTAAATCCCCATATGGCCCCTTTAACTGAGGGCAACTGGCTCTCGATTTCAGGTATTGAGTTAACAACTTCGTCGAAAAGCCGATCGCTGGTCGGTACAGCTGTGTGTGAGGCGGAGTGGTTCCAAATTTCGACATGCCTATTTTTGACCCAGTCATCAATCTCTGCAAAGGAGACCCCCCTATTCTCTTGCAGTTGTGAATTACGAGGATTATATGCTTGTGCAACTTTTATTCTGCGTGCGACCGTCAAGGGCAATATATATCGGGCAAAATTAGCCAAGCCATGATCGAATCTTAGTGCTATAGCTGCTCGGCCACCTGTGTCGAGAGGACCGCCCATCGCATGAAGGAAAGCTGTCTTCCGAATTTCATGTTGAATCAAGACCTCCGTGTCTGATGGAATGTTGATCCTAACGCTCACTCGTCCGAACCCCTTAGACCTTGGAGCGACCAGGGCTGTTCAAGGACAGCGACGGACTCGTCATGAACAATTTTCATGTATTCAGCTGGGCTGGGGACTCTATGACCTGGACCAAGGTAAGGCGTAAGTGTACGGAGCCTATTCCGCCCTATTGATTCTTCGAAGTCACTGGTGAACGGGATGAAGTGCTCCTTATAATGATGGTCATCACCAGGGTTTTGAATCATCAGCACGTCTTGATCGAAAGCAATTTGTTTGTAGCGTTTTATTAGGTCCATCCGAGGAGCCTGTTCAACGTCATCGCTGACAGTATCACGTCCGAATAAAGCCCAGTGCGCCGATTCGGCAATGCGAGGTACATACCGATCTATCTGGATCTGCGGATTAAACGACACTACTCTCGTGCCCTTCAAGTACGCGCCCAACTGAAGTGCGGCAAAACCACCCCCAGAATTCCCTACAATGAGAACTTTCTCAATTCCTCGACGACGAGCATAGGCGTCAATCATCTGTGCTATTTCACGATGAAGATCTCGTTCCTCGGTACCTACATACCAAGAAAGTAACATTCTTGAATCAAGATCTAGACAGGGATCAGAAAAGAATAGTACTGGCCCCAGCCCTAAAGAAGGCATTGAACGGAGACGCTCATAACGCGGCATCGTGAACTTAGTACGATCCGTTGCCCCGTGGAAATACACAGTAAGTACATCACCGGGCGCATCATGTACATACGCAGAAGGGACTAGCTGTCCTAAATCAACACTCCATACAAAAGAACCTTGCACATCATCAGGAACAGAATCGGAATCAAGAGTGGTACGGACCGGTACTGAATAATTTGGTTGGATTAGATTTTCATCGGCGAATCTAACCAGTGGACCTCGCCTTAAGTTCCCAATCTGCGGGTGATGTTCAATGTTCCCCCTCAAATCAGTCCCCGCAAGATCGACCAATGCGGCACCAAAGCCATGGTCCCGTAGTCCAGAAACTCTCAGATCGTTACCAGCGGAAATTAGGTTATGGATTCCCCTTAGTCGAGCTGAGGGGTCGCCGCCCTCGTATCGAATAGCATTCTTCACTTCTTCAATTACAGATCGCACTAGAACCCTCTGTTCAAGTGCCTCTTCCAGGTTAAGCTCGCCTGCTGCACCGTAGGCAACTGTTCTCGTCACCGCTTCTTCAACGTCCAGCTCTGAGGGCATTATTGCAGAAATTTCTGGTGTGACGACGAGAGTTTCGGCTAGTTGCTTATCGCGCAACTTCACTGTAAATTCTTTACCGCTCCGGGGAATACGACGGGCTTCGAATACCTCGGAGTCATTAACATCTGCAATTATAGAAACCGCTCGATTACTCGTGCCTGAAAGTGGCACGCGAATTCGCCAGGCAATCCGGAGCCCTTCTACGTTCAGGACCTCATCGATTGCGTAGTCTTTTAAAGTCGCTGTAGAAATATGTAATGCGACAGTGCGATTATCAGCGTGTAGCCGGAATCCTTGTGATGTAGGTTCGATCTCGACGTCCGGAGCCACCATCCATTGCAGATGCGCGTCGTAGTGTCTCGACGAACGGATAACATCCTCAACGACCAAATAATTACCGGTGCGCGCAAAAACCACGTGGCGTTGCCACTGAACCTGTAGGTGAACGTCAGTCGAGACAACCAATCCTTCTACTTGGTCATCTGCGTAGTGACGCACGAGGTTTGCACCTCCAAGTGAGCGGTAACGAACATCTTCAACATCGACGATAGAGTGCATTTCCTTGCCGGAGGCTATTTCGTCGATGGGATCGATGAGCCAAGCCCGGCCCTGTGAATGATAGGTAATTCGGCCTGGATCCTGATGCGCTGTACCGTCCCTTACTGGACCCAAAACCATGGTGGTCAGCGTCTCATCGCTAGCGTCCTTCTCAGTTTCTCCCCAACCGCTGCGCAAGCTAACCAAACCGGTTTTGTCTATGCGCGAAATTTTTTCAGGTGCAGAGCCTTCCGCACCGCCTGTGAGGATGTAACGTGTCTGCGTCGTTTCAGCGCCAGGCACAGCTTCAGGAAGTGCGCCGCCCACGGGGATAAGTGTTCCATCTGGCGCCATTGCATGTCGCCAGAACTCTGAAGCTACAAATCGCGTATAGATTTCGTGATCCCTCGGTACCCCGATTTGTCCTAACAGCTGGCCCCATTGGTGTGCAGCTTTCGGTATTCCCGACAAATCCTTTGCTATTGCATAGCCATCCTCAGTAAAAGCAGCGGAAGCAGCCTCGACTCCGGCACGTTGAAGATCATGCTCGCTGTCACCACGACGCGTCATCAAAGCTAGCCGTATTCGAAGTAGCTGCAAACGTCGTTCGGCAGGCACGTCTTTCGATGCAAGCTGGGACACACGATCAATGTGCAGTGATATGAACTCTTTGATTTCTTCAGACTTCGGCGCACCGATAGCCAAAGCGATCGCACGTTGTTCGAGGGGAAGCGGTCTCCACGCATCTGAAGACGGATCTTGAGCGACTTTAGAACTCGACCACGCTTTGAAGATTTTCAACCACGCGACGTCCGCGTCGACAACGCTTAGTTTCGACCTGCGAAGCACGTCTATCCATCGAAGCGACAGGAGTGCAAGCATGTGCACACGAGGCAGATCTCCCAAATCATCGAAAGTCGCTGAATTCGTGACGTTCAGGGTGTGTTCGCCAAGTATTAATTGCCCCTGGCTGAGGAGTACAGCATCTTTGCCATCAGTAGATCGATCGCTGAAGTATCCTGTAGTTAGCCCGGTAAGTAGACTACGGTTCATCGTGCACGCACCTCAGCTACACGGCGGTTTAGTTTGTTCACGTGCGTTCCAATATGATCAATCCACATTGCATAATTCAATCGAGACTCATGGACTGGCAATGCTTCCTCGGCACGAACCAATTCCAACAACTTATCTATTTGATCTTCCTGAAGGTATTGCGGCCACAGCCGAGGATTCTTGAATACGTCATAGAAGTAATCTGGATCAGTGTCGAAGGTGGCAAGCTTTTTTTCATACTCTTCTTCGAATCAGCGCTATTCGCCTTGTAGTATCGGACATCGCTCCATACCGGTAAGGCTCTGCGCACGATTTCGTCTGGGAATACTTTGTCAACTTTATCCTGCGGCGTGAGGTCGAAGCATGCCCTGACATACGCGGGGCCGGAAAGCATGATTGCTGCCATCGAACCAAGGGCTTGGTTTCCCCAGCGCCTGAATTTCTCAACTAAATAGAGGTAGTCCAGAGAACCCATGTCGTCTAGACCTCGTTTACGTGCCAATAGGTAATTTTGATCAAAAAATCCGTCCATGGCCCCAGCCGCTTCGCTGGTGGCAAACGGATTCCTAAAACTCTTTGCGGCGTAATCAACCGGGTTCTCAAGCTTAGCGATACGATCAGCATCGCCTGGGCGCTGATAATAATATCCGTGCATGATTTCGCCGCCCACTCCTCCAATGCTTAGACCCGAACGGCCTTCGGGTATGCGTACATTTGGACGGACATTACTTGGTGCTGCATCGCCATCCCACATATCGAACGCATTTTTGAAGCGTTCTTCCAACCCCATCGTGATTGAGACCGGATTCGGATACGTAATCACATGTCGTACATCTTGATTATTGGCATGATCTGGCTCGAATTGAGACATCAGCTCCTGGGCAATATCAGCTTCATCCTGCAATGTACCAAGAGTTACCACCTTGGCATCGCCACCGCCGCTCAGCCAAACAGAAGCAGTCATTCGCGAGTCGCGACCACCACTGAGGTAAATACTGGAGGTACGGACGCTCAACTTATCTAGATTGCGGGCAATCCGGCTGGTCTGATCGACTACTTCGTCAAAATCAGGACGAACGTCGCGCTTCCCAACAAGCAAACTCAGATCCGTGTGTTCACCCATTGCAACTTCACCAGTAGTTGAAATGTTTATGGTTGCAGATTCTCGAAGACGGTGAATACCTTGAATCGGTGAATCGTCGCCAGTGAACCATCCTGCATGGATGTATCGACCAATCGCTTTCAAATCTGGTTCTACGGGGCCATCCAAAAAATAGGTCAAGATTCCTATGTGATTTGATGCTGCTACATAATGCGGTGTAATCACGTAATAGCAGCGGCCAAGGCCGAGACTATCGGTCCAAATTTGCACCGAACCATCTGGTCGACGGTGCATCCCTGAATGGTTGGGCAGGAGCCTGGACTGTTGGCCATTGATGATCAGAGGCGCAACTGTTTGCCAATATGAGTCCTCGCTAGAATCCACATCAACTGGCACCGGAGGTTGTGAGACTGCAAAAATATGCCCTTCAGACTCATGCCAGGTTGCAGGTTTCCACGCGCCGCTCATTCTGTCCGCGTTGAACATAGCCATGTTCTCATCCAGATAATGGTGATCTTTAGCCTCGCCGTATATCCTCTGAGCATCTTCTACGACAGCTTCGAAAAGGCGTGGAAGGAGTTGTTTAGCTGGTGTGGTTCGAGCGATACAAGCAAATGTGATATTCAAGTTCGTTCCTTTGTCGTGGAAGAAGTAATTAATCAGATCAGGATAATTTAATGACTGTCTCGAGATTTGCACGAGTTTCGATCTTGACTCTGAAGCCGATTGACCATGTCGGTTCTAAATCCCTATCCACACGCGAACGCCATCCTCTCATTGGCAACTTTTGACCGCGCACGGGCGCTACCAATTTCCCAGGTCCGGATAGAGTCAAGGACAACGGATGCTCGGCATCATCCAGAGTCATTTTCACGGTGCCACCAGAGACGTCTGCAAGTTCAAAGGCACCATTTATGTTAAGCCAAACGATAGCTTCGCGTGATTCTTCCTTAGCCGAATGAACGGCGTCGAGCAGACGCAGCTCTTCACCTGGAACGTAAATGATACGGCGCCGGTGAACGTAATCCGTATGCCGGACACGTCCACTTAGGTCGAAGCGGCCAGATTTGGCGACGCATTCTCCGAGGGCACTTCCATATGGTGTTCTGCGAACGCGTCTATGGTTTTCGCCATCCATCATCAGCGTATTGTGCGCTATTGTGCTTTCCACATATTGACGCTCGGGAGATGAGTAGTAGAAGCCCTCTTTACGAAGCTCGGAATCTGCTGGCAGCAGATCTCCGTAGCCGAATCGACCAGCATCAGTCAAAATCTGATGGCCGCGGTCGTACCAAATAACGTTTAAATCGTCGGCATGTTTATGTGCGCGAGAATGAAATCCTGCGCTAAAAGCTAGGTATCCAGTCTTCGCTAGTTCGCCCGGGTTTTTAGGCTGAGGGGATCTGACAAAGGCATAACCGCCGTCTGCGAAAGCAGCTAACTCGCGGTCATTTGCCAATCCAAATTTTCCGTCAGTGAGAATAAACCGGGTGGCCGCGTCGATGGATTCAGCGTTTGAAGATACTACATTTGTAGCAGGCGAATCGCCGAACTGAACGATAGTCCCGTCAGGTTGTACCATCCAACCGAGTACGTGCGCTGCTCTGACAATACGAGACCGGATTTCATCGTCATTGATTAGACCGTCACGCACCGCCAGTTCGAAAGAGTTTAATAACATTCGATGATAGTCAGGCGAGTGCTCAAGGTGCACTCCATCTGGTCCAAACTGCGAGCGAGCCATAAGCGCTAGTCGGGTGCTTCCTTCAGTTGCCGTCTCAACGGCGTCGGGAAACATTCCTAAGTGCTTGGCTGCATGAACTTGCGAAACGGCGGTGTAGAACCCATGATTATTCCGCGGATTGAAAGCGCGGTCCTTGTGTAGTTCGTCTAGATGCCAGGCTAGCGCTTCTGCAAGTACGACTGCATGCTCGTGCATAGTTGGTACTCGTGCTGCACGCATCGCCAATGCGATGAGACGCGGCATTCGTAGAGACTGCGACATGTCATACCAAACCATGGTGTCAACTTCGTCGTCCAGCTGCCTATGCAATTTGATCCACCCCAAGGCGATTTTTACGGCCTCTTGTAGCCATCGTGGATCTTTAGTTTCGTCGGCAGCACGTAGAAGGGGATCCATAAATTCAAATGCATGTAAATGAAATCCCCAAGAACGATGTTCTTCGCCATATTTCGCCCAATTCGTGAGTGTAGATACAGGCACAGGTTCGAACTTAGCGAATTTCCATCCGCTCGCGAGGATCACGCGTGGGTCTTGACGACTACGGCTGATAGTAAACCAGCCCTTCAGACTCGGAAGCGTTGCTATAGCCAAGGAGGCTACGACTTCGTCGGGGTCCGCGCCACGTGATTGCAAAGCAGATCGGGCGTATTTATACAGTTCGTCTTCCACAGGAGTCAGTGATTCCATAAATGCATCGCCGTCGAAACCAGAAAATTCTTGCGTCATCAATTCTTCCTAATTGCTTGGACGTCACTCGTGACATGTTGGTATTTTCAGCGAATGATACGAAAACGTGTAGATACGGAGGCACGGGTTTCCACTGGCACTCTAAAACCAATTGACCAGACAGGCTCGAGCTGGCGGTCTAAACGAGATCTCCAACCTCGCAATGGTGATTCTGCCCCACGTACTGGCTCAATCAGTTCTCCCGGTCCAGTAATCTCGAGGAGCATTTGTTCGTCTCCAAGGAGACGCTTGAACACTAATTTTCCGTTAGATGATATAAGTTCGAAATTGCCGTCCAGGTTAAACCAAATAATAGCTTCTCGCATTTTCTCCGTTTGCGAGAAAACCGAATCAAGAACCAGTATCTCTTGGCCCGGACGAAAGACTATCCTTCGTCGATGTATATAGTCTTCATGGCTTACGCGTGCAGAAAGATCAAATACATTGTCTTTCTGTGTACACTCAAGAATTCCACTGCCATATGCTTTCCGGTCCCTCCGCGACTGGTCGAGACCATCCATCATTAACGTATTATGCGCCGTCGTTCCTTCAACGTATTGACGCTCAGGAGTTGCATAATAGAATCCTTGTTCTCGCAGTTGGGAATCGGCTGGAAGTAGATCTCCGTATCCGAAGCGACCTGAATCAACTAGAATTTCTACGCCTTGGTCATACCAAACAAAGTTCAAATCATCAGCGTGTTTATGTGCCCGAGAGTGGAACGCTGCGCTAAATGCCAAGTACGATGCAGAGGAGATCTCTATACCGTTCGTTGGCGCAGGGTAACGCACAAAGGCATAGCCTCCGTCATTAAAGACGGCTAATTCCGATGTGGGAGCCTGACCTGAGGCTCCGCCGGATATGAGGAACTCAGTCTCAGGATGTGGTTCTGAAACATCGGCAAGTTCGAGCAATTTACTCGGAGTGTCACCAAACTGTACTAAGTGTCCGTTGGGCTGAATCATCCAGCTCAACACATATTTCGCTCGTTGAATACGGTCGAACACTTCAACGTCATCGATCAATCCATCATGGATGGCGCTTTCGAAAGAACTGAGCAACATGCGGTGATAGTCTGGCGAATGTTCTAGATGCACACCATCTGCCGCGAACTGACGTTCGGCCATAATTCTCATCCGACGCTCTCCAAGTTCACCAGCCTCATGTGATCCCGGGATGGCATCGCCAAAACGAGCCAGGTGCAGTTGTGCTGCCGCGGTGTAGAAACCGTGGTTATTACCGGCATTAAAAGCTTCATCCTTTTTCAGCTCATCAATGTGGCGTAAAATCCCGTCAATGAGAATCATTGAACTGGAGCGTAAATCTTGGAATCTGGTTGTAAGGGATAAAAGCCTTAACAATCGTGGAGTTCTCAACGCTAACGACATATCGTACCAAGCCATCGAATCACCTAAAGGCTCTTGACCGCAGTGGGCATCGAGCCAGCCAAGTGCAATGTCGACGGCCGCATCAAGCCAAATACGGTCCTCTGTGTCGTAGAATTCACGCAGAAAAGGATCCATAAATTCGAATGCATGTAGATGGAATCCCCAAGACCGGTGTTCCTCGCTATAGCTGTTCCAAACTAGACTGGAAGCAACGAATACAGGTGCGAACTCCGCAAAAACCCAGCCGTTAGCTAAAATATCTTGAGCCTTCTGCGTAGTCTCTTGCATTATAAACCACCCGGTCAATGGCGGAAATTCGGCTTCAGCGAGCTTATCAATAATTTCACCAGCATTCATACCGCGCTGCCGTAGACGCAACTCGGATTCGAGGATCTGAGAAGATGTACCTTCATAGCCAAGCTGTCGGTAAACATCCAAGTAACCACTAACATTGTTGTCCCAAGTTCTATGGTTGCGTACCCACGCAGCCGCACGTTGACTCAAATCAGCACGGTACTCCGGATCATTAGCCAACAATAACAATTTCTGAGTAAGGCTTTCGGAATCACCCGCGATAAAACTCTCCACCGCTTGTGATTGACGAGCAATCTCTTGTAAGGCACCGACATCGGAAAGGATTACAGCTCTACCCGTTGCGAACGCCTCAAACGGTTTTAGCGGAGTTACTAACTCTGATACTGCAGCAGGTTTTCGGGGAACGACAAATATATCAATAAGCCCATAATAACGAAGCACATCGGAATGCGGGACGCGCCCAGTAAAGAAAACGTCCTGAATACCGCACTGAGCAGCATGGTCCTTGAGGGTGGGAAGATAGTCTCCATCTCCCACAAGCAAAAGACATATTGGACTTTCCGAAATTCCAACGGCACGATGATAAGCGTTAAGGAGCGTATCGATCCCCTCATATTCGACGATAGACGAAATATAACCAACCACGACGGTATCTACCGGTATTCCCAGACTGCTCTTTAAGTCGAGGTCGACTTCCTGAACTGGGAAATTCGTCGGCTCTACTGCATTCGGGACAATAGAAACCTGAGTTGGATCAATTGCCCCATTCGACGATTCGACAATGTGATCTCGCATGACTTCCGCCAGCGTGAAGACATGATCAGCGCGTTCGCGAACAATTTCTTCGGCTCGCTGTCGCAAAGTGTACGCGTCAGGGAAGCCGTACATTTCGAATAGCTTGTCAGCGTCAGCATCCCATCCTTGTGATGTTATCGTCCTTGAGAGCCACGATTCTTCCCAGAAGCCACGGGATTCATAGACGGTCGGAATGCCGTACCGGTCTCCGACAGCTAGTGCGATTAGTGCATTAAAAAAGTCTGACTGTGCATGCAGAATACTTGGTCGTACGTCCTGTACCAGCAAAGAGAGTTCTTCTATGGCACCGAGCAACCATTCGTCCAGCAAGGCGTCTTTTCGCGAAGGGCCTGGAAGGAGATAGTAGTCGATATCGTCAAATCGGTACTGTTCAATATCCCGGACTTGACGCTCCGTAATACCCGGTTGCCCGACAATCACTACCGGCAGTCCTCGACGCGCTTGGGCATTTGCAGTGTATTGAGTACGCAACGTATACCCAGTTTGGGTTTCCGGAAGCACCCGCCCCACCATGTGCATGATCGGACCTTCTGGGTCATAGGCGTCTCCACCAATGGAAACCGCATTCTCCTGAATATCGCACGAATAGGCCAGGATTTCATGTTCGATCTTGTCTACCGCTCGGGCGTCGTTCTCGTTTTTGGACTTTTCCGATACAACAACGAGGACTTTCGCAGCGAGCTCCCAATATCCCGCGGCTCTGAAACCTCGGTAAATCTTGCGCAACTCTGGAAGTCGCAATTCATCGAGCAGGTCAAAATTCTCTATGAGGGGACGGGTGCGCACCACGTCGCCAGCTTCAAGGTACTCATCCAACAGGGTCTTCGCACGAAACTGCGAAAGGACTGTGGCTGGGTTCTGTCCGAGAAGTATTGAAGATTCAAATGTCGTGCGTAGTAGTTCGCGCGACGACTGTTTGTATTCGTCCGACGAGTTCTTTAGTTGTTTTAGGTCAGCAATTAATTCCTGCTTAAACTCTGCCGAAACTCGACTGCGCAGTACACGCAAATCCTTGTTACTACGATCAGCAAGTTCTTTGGTACTAATTTGTCTTGATCTCAGATCGTCGACGGACGCTGTTTGAGCCTCGAGCATCTGGCGTAGCGCCGCTGCCTCCTTCGCAACACTAGCTACCGATGATACCGCTGATTTTTCAAGGCGTGCCAGTTCGACAGTGATGCGCCCCCGTTGCTCCTGCAACTCTTCAAGCTTTTGAGCATTGTCGTGTTCGGTCTGTTCCAACTTCGCTAATCGAACTTGCGCCGCAATATCGCTTTGCGCACAAGATTCGATTTGTTTATCCAATTTCGACAATCGAGTATTCGCCGCGAGTCCGTTCTGCTCACAGGATTGAATGCGCGTGCTAAGGTCCCGCTCACGCGATTCGAGGTTTTTCGCCCGAGTGGACATCCGATAATTCACGCTGGCACTGTATTCAGCAATTCGGATAGTGACTAAGTAGCCAACTGCGATAAGGGCGATTCCGATAATTGCCGCGATTCCCGCCAAGTACCACAGACGAGTGAATGATGCCGCTGCAAACAGAAGAACCACGAGCACCGCCCCAGCCGCGCCGATACCTACCATTCTGCGTAGATTTTTTCTCATTAAGTCAGGACCTCATTCCTCGAGCTCAGGGTAAATCCTACTACGCAATACCCTTACATAATTTACGCTCATCTGAAGCCAGCACGACGAATTGTCAGGAGGGTATATTCGTAGCTTTTATCCAACTCATAACCATTTCGGGCAAACTATCATCAAGCAGTCGAGTAGTACGATTCCCGAGTAAAACACAGTCGCTTAGCCACGAAGAGTATCAACGATTAAATTCGTTGATACTCTTCGTTAAAGTACTAGCCGTTTTGCTGGGCAACTCTCACGTTGTTCTAATCAGCGAGGTTGATCTCGCGCGCAACGCTCGCACCAATCGCTGCACCAACAACATCCAGCACACCGTGTGGTAGAGCCGAATCAATATTGATCACGGCAACGGCCTCAGCGCGCTCTTCGTCGCGCGAAACCTGCATGCCAGCAATGTTGATGCCCTGCTCCCCCAGCACGTTGCCCAGCGAACCGACAACGCCCGGACGATCCGAGTAACGCACAACGATCATGTGATCCGAGATCGGGATTTCTATCTCGTGGCCATTGATTCCGACCAGCTTTTCGATCTGCTTTGGACCAGTCAAAGTACCAGCGACCGCCAGCTGCGTGCCTTCATTGGTTGCGCCCTTGATGGTCAGCTGGTTGCGGTACTCAGGTGAATCAGGGGTGGTGACCAAGCGGGTAGCCACTCCGCGCTGTTCGGCAAGAACCGGAGCGTTGACGTAGGACACCTGGTCCGAAACGACATCCATGAAGACACCCTTCAGTGCGGAAAGCTCCAAGGCTTTCACGTCCAGGGAAGCGATTTCGCCGGCAACCACCACATCAATGCTGGTCAGCGAGCCCGAGGTCAGGGCGTTGAAGATGCGACCGAGCTTCTCGATCAGCGGGATGCCCGGGCGCACGTTTTCGTCGATGACGCCACCGGCAACGTTCACCGCGTCCGGAACCAGCTCGCCGGCAAGTGCCAGGCGTACCGACTTAGCAACGGATACACCGGCCTTTTCCTGTGCTTCATCGGTGGATGCGCCGAGGTGCGGGGTGACGGTCACGTTCTCGAATTCGAAGAATGGAAGGTCGGTGCTTGGTTCCTTGACGAATACGTCAATGCCGGCGCCGGCAATCTCTTCGTTCTTGAGTGCTTCATACAGCGCGTCCTGGTCAACGAGGCCACCACGTGCCACGTTGATGACGTAGGCGCTCTTCTTCATCTTGCCGAAGGCTTCCTTGCCCAGCATGCCCAGCGTCTCTGGAGTCTTTGGCATGTGGATGGTCACGAAGTCGGCCTGAGCCAGCAATTCATCAAGGGTCACCAACGTGACACCAAGCTGCGAAGCACGAGCCGGGGTGACATATGGGTCATAGGCAATGACATCCATGCCAAAGCCCTGCAGGCGGGCTGCGACGAGGGCGCCAATACGGCCCAGGCCGATGATGCCGGCCTTCTTTTCGAACAACTCGACTCCGGTGAAGGAGCTGCGCTTCCACTCGCCGTTCTTCAGCGAGGCATTCGCGGCAGGAATACGGCGAGCCAGCGAAACGATGTGGCCCACGGTCAGTTCCGCCGCCGAGATGATGTTCGAGGTCGGAGCGTTGACTACCATGACGCCAGCCTGAGTGGCGGACTTGATATCTACGTTGTCCAGTCCTACGCCCGCACGGGCGATGATCTTCAGGTTCTTGGCCGCGGCGATTGCCTCGGCGTCCACCTGGGTGGCCGAACGGACGAGAATTGCATCTACGTCGGCGACAGCTTCGAGCAGCTGGGAGCGGTCTGCTCCGTCTGTCTGACGAATTTCAAAGTCGGGACCGAGCGCAGCGACAGTTGCTGGGGATAGTTGTTCGGCCAGAAGTACGATTGGCTTGTTGTCAGACACGGGTGTGGCACCTTTGCGATTTCATTGGGCTGATGCTGGCATGTTGGCGATCGTTGATGATCGCCAACATGTTCCACCCTATCGCCGGGCAGTCCTAGACTCCGTTGAATTTACGCATATTACGCAGCTTCAGGGCGACTTTGTGAAAACTTTCACTTGAAGATTAGAATGTACTTCGGCCAAGAGAACATTGCTTCTGATTTATCTGTTCCGTTGCAGCGCCGTGCGGCGCGTTAATAAGGCGTAGCCTCGCATCGTTGGGAAGACACGAGGCTACGCTCCCCTATTTGCGGGGGCCCAAACAGGGGTCGCAATCGAAAGTTTCGCGTTGGCTCAAAACTCCGATTCATCAAAACGCCTAATAGGCGCCTTGAGGTCTCACCATGGCTTTAAAGGTGTGCCACATGATGATCAGGTCACCCACCACCGACCAGTTCTCCACGTAGTACAGGTCCAGCCGAACGCTGTCGTCCCAGCTCAGATCGCTTCGCCCATTGACCTGCCACAAACCCGTAAGACCTGGCTTGATCAGGAGCCTCCGGAACGTGTGTTGCTCGTAGCAGTCCACCTCAGTCCGCAACGGAGGCCTAGGCCCAACCAGCGACATGTCCCCGCGCATGACGTTCACGATCTGCGGCAATTCATCCAGCGATAGCTTCCGCAGGACCTTTCCTATCCGCGTTACCCTCGGATCATTTTTGAGTTTGAATAAAGGTCCAGCGCCTTCGTTCGAACCTTTCAGATCCTTCAACCGCGCTTCCGCGTCAATCACCATTGTTCGGAATTTCAGCATGGTGAATTCTTGGCCGTCCTTGCCCACTCGGCGCTGCGCAAAAAACACGGGGCCTGCCGAATCGATACGTATTGCGAGCGCGATCAGCGCAAATACTGGGATCAGTACAAGCAATGCACTCACGGACAGCACCATGTCGAGTATCCGTTTCGCCCACATCCTCGCACCGTCGAAAGCCGGTGGTTCAACATGCATCAGGGGTAGGCCTTCTACCGGTCGCATATGGATTCTGGGACCCGCAACATTCGTAAGGTTGGATGCCAGTATCAGCTCGGTTTTCGTCTTTTCCAATCTCCAACCCAGATTCTTTACGGCTTCGGGTCCGTCGTTCAAGGTGCCGGCGACCATCACTGAGTCGGCACCGTGGATTTTAATCATGTAGTCAAGGTCATCCAGCGAATAGGATACTGGAACGTCATCCACGGCAACCGGTGTATTGGTGTCCTCTATCAGTCCCACAATTTGGTACATTCCCGCTGATTTTGCAGAGATCTGGCGGGCGAGGTAGGTAAGATCAGTTGCCTCACCCACAACAATGACTCGATGCAAAGTGGCGCCCTGCTTGGCTCTCATATGCAGTACACGCCGCATCATCCATCGCGAGAACAAAAGCATCAGCGTTCCCGGCAGAATTCCGGCTAGCACGAGCTCGCGACCGACTTCGAGGCTTCCTGCCATCGAAGCGATTGACACGATTCCTGCGGTGAAAAGACTGGCACTCAAGACACGCTTATACTCCTCGGAACCAACGCCTAAGGTATCGGTACGTCGAGAACCTTTCAGATACAAAGCTAGCTGCCAGATGCAAAGCGTGGAAACCAAATAACCCACGTACTGAGAATCGATTCCAATGTTCAGCACTACGGCAGCTGCGAGCATCCAGGCACCAGAGACTAGGACATCAATGGATGCAAGCATATTGACCCAGCGTTGCCTACGATGGCGGGCTGGAGCCCAAGTATGCGCGGCTTCGCGCGTTTCTGTTCTTGTCCAGGTTTTCCCCAAAACCTTAGGACTAGATAAACGAGGTTCCCCTACCCCACTTACCATGTATTCCACTTCCCCTCATAGATCGCAATATGTCGAGGGAATGCGGGGAACCACAAAATCCAACCGGGACTCAAGCTACCTTGCTTGAACGACTAGAAGTTCCCCACAACTCTCTACAATTGACAATCTATGCGGTGGCCTGGCCAAACACACGAGTGCCGACTACCCGAAGGTGGGCTTGATCAGCAGATTTGCCCCAAGAGGCGTACTTGGTTGTACTTGGGTATGCAGTAGTTGCTACCTAGAGCTCTCGGGTTCACGTCTTTTCCAACCCCAACGGCGCCAATCCCCGTCGGTCTTTCAATCCCAACTTGGCAAATGCGCGGTAGAGATGCCCCTCAACGGTTCGCACCGACAAGTTCATCTGAGCCGCAATCTGCTTATTGCTCTTTCCACGTGCGGCGCGTTTAGCGATATCCAACTCGCGGGACGACAACCCGTGAGCTTCCAAGGCCTCGGATACCACGGGAATATTCGAATAATTCTTGACACCTCGGTAGAGGTATCGACGCGCATTGGCAGCTAGTTCCTCATTAACCGAGTCTGAGGCAAGCGCGGCGGCCCAACCTACAGCGGCTATTTCGGGATGGAGCTGTAGTTTCTCGACGTGAGGCGAAACTACTAGCGTTTCAGGATGATCATTCACCCTAGTGAGCACCTCGCCAATCAGGCGATACCGCGGGGAACTCGTGCGTTGTGAAAGGTAATGCACGCGCTCCTTCATCTCAGAAATGACTTGCCGAGCCGCACCAGAGTGGAAACGGTAGACGTGCCATAGTCCTTGAAGCGCCATTGCTGGGCTCGCGCCACGAACCAGCTCCTCCAACGACTTCGTCAAGGCCGGCACATCGTCTTGGTACGCGATGAGCCCAGACAGCGAAGTGAATTCGGTGAACAGCGGGCTTCCCACCCTTACCCCTTCCCTTGCGTCCTCCACCAGGGCAGTAACGGCTGAATCCTCCAGAAGCGGATTGCGAGCCATAACATTGATGGCTGCATACTGCGCGTGCCGCGCCATTCCTGCGGCCGCAAAATCGGCAGTTGCCTGAATCAGCTCAGCGGTGCACTGCTCGCATCGTCCGTCTCGCTCGGCTTCCCAACCACGTCTCATTGAGTCCAATGCAGACAGATGACGAATTACTCGCTCGTTTCCGACCAGAGTTCGCCACAATTCAGAGAGCACTGCGATTTCTTTTCCGCTGACTTCTTGGGCTAGTAAGGCCGTTCCATACGTTCCTACCCGAATTCCAAAAGACCTGTCATCCGTCAAGATCGAGACTGCTGCTAGAACTTCTGGATCATCGACTTCCAGGAGCATATTTTCCAGGCCAAACGTGAGCACAAGAAACAGAACATCTGCGGTGGGACGCTGTGCGATGATGCCTTTCAATTGCATGGCTGCCTCAGCTGCACCATCATTCTCGGCAATTAGTCGGACCGCATGAATCCTGGCGCTCAACTGTTCGTTGTCTTCAAGACCATAAAGTCCCACCAGCTCGGTCCATAACGCCTGGGCCTTTTCGAATTCCGTTTCATGGCCCACAAGCAGCGGCAGCACCGTCATCCACGACGACGTTAAGGATTCAATCTCGACCAAAGATAAAGGTTCTTCGGCGAGTTGTGCAAATTCTGCCATGGCTTCAAGGGATTGCCCCGAACTGGCAATTGCGACGAGCTCCTGGATCCGTCGCAGAACCGATGCTTTTCTGCCTGTCGGCGCAGTGGCCAGCTCATGTGCTTCCCTGTAGTGTCCGCTGGCGTTCGCCTGTTGGGCAGAGCTGGCCAGTTCTTCCTCCGAAACTGCTTCTCCTGCGGCCACTTTCCAAAGTGTCCTCCGCCAGTCCAATAGTTCTTGACCTGCAGCGAATGATGTCCAGGATTCCAGTAGCCTTCCGGCTTCAGCCGGTGAAATTGTACGAATGATTAATGCGCTCAGTAAGGCAGCACCAACCACCACTTCATGTTCGCCGAGCAAAGTGAGCAAGCCGGAATCAATGATTGACGAAATCTCCCCCTGCAGGGCGCTGCGAACGGCTTCTCGCGAGCTAATTCGTTCTAAAGATACTGCGGACAATACCTCCAAATCATCCTGTTCGACCTGATCAAGCAGCAACCGCAGTGCGTCGCTCATCCGAGGGTGTTCAAGGAGATGCTCTACCGGAATTACGCTATACCCAGCCACCAATTGCCAAACTCGCTCGCCCCTAATGACCTCGCAGAGACTCCCGAATACTTCGTAGATTCCTCCGGTGAGTGACCGAATCATCGCCAAACTACCGCTAGTCGGTGGAGCGCCAGTTATCCGCCGCAAAGCATCCGCCATCTGCATGTCGGTTAACGGGCCGAGCACCGTAGACAGCTCCGCACCCAGCGCTTCGAAGGGCTCTAGGTTAGCTAGGTTCTTCACGGGTTCCGTAGTGATCAACACCAGGTCGAGATTTCTCGCCTGAACTAATTGGGTCAAGATATACGCTGACTCTTGATCCATATCTTGGGCGTTGTCCACTACTAGAAGTGTCCGAGACGACAAGGATGCTTTCGATTGGAAAATTCTGCTTTCCAGTTGCCTCATGACCGAAAGCAAGTCGGCCTGGTTTGGTGTCTCATCAAGCAGCGCGCCCACTGTGCCAAAGGGAGTGTTCAGTTCACTAGGCAGACAGCTTACGGTCAGAACATTTTTTCGATTCTGCGCAGCAAGGCTTCGCAGCGCAAAACTGAACTCGGCCTGTCCCGAGCCGAAATGAGCCAAAACAACACCAAAGTTCTGGATTCCGTCTGCCATCGAGTCGAGAACTTCACGTGCCACCAAATGCCTTGAATCTTCTGCGTAGGCAGGGCACGTCATTTGAACCTCCCCTGGGGTTCATTGGCCACAAGTTCACGAAGCTCTCGACGATTTCTCAGGTTCAGCTTGACTTGGATCTGATAGAGGTGCCCCTCGATGGTGCGTACAGAAATGCCAAAATGTTCTGCCAATTCGGCATTTCTCAAACCTTTCGCAGCCATCACCGCAACGCTGCGCTCACGACTGGTCAGCGGTGCGCACCACTGATCGTGCTCCCCGCTGCTCACTGCTGCGTTCTGCCGCTTGTGTACCCCGACCGGTTGATCTTTTCGAGCGGCGGCGAGGCTCACGATACTACGTTGGAGTTTACGGCGGAGCACCGTTTTGCCTTTGTCGATTCGTTGCAGAGGCAGCGCGGCGTGAAAATAAAGACCTCGACTGGCTAAGTCGCAAGAGAACTCAACAACTGCATTTTCGTCGGCGGACTCGATGGCGTTATTGAGCAGTTGAAGCGCGTGGACGTAGTCGTTATCCCCCGTATTCGCAATGTGCTGCATGTGTGCTTTTTGCACGGGCCGACCTAGGCTCAAGCAGAGGGCTGCAGCTTGCGTAGCTGAGAAAATTTGGCCATTCGCAAGCAGGCGATCGGTGTACTCGTGGAGATCAGCAGTTAAGGATTCTTCCGGCTCCTGAAAAGCACGTTGCAGCAGGCGGGTGTATGCGGCATTCCATCGAATCACGGTCGTTGTATCAAAATCATGATCAACGCTAGCGACGGCTATTTCCTTGCTCAGCAAATGTCCGTCCATTGCGAGAAGCACTCTTTCAACCTCTCGATAGGAGTCCCACATCTTCGGCGGAACGGTCCCTCGCTCTGGAGTGAAGAGCACTGAGAAGATATCTCGGGACTTCTGGATTTCACCGTGGTTCAGCAATCGCAATGCACCGAAATATGCCGCAAATCCGGAGGCGGTCTCATCAGTATGTTCGGCACGAGCAAGTAGTTCATCGACACGGTCCATCGAGCGCCAGTCTTGGTGGCACAGGGATAAGTAGCTCAGTAGCAACACAATATGCGGCATCCACAAAGTGGCGCGTTCATCACGGAGGAAAAATTGGCTTCCTTCAAACGCCTCAAGTGCCCAACGCACCAAGCGCTTGCTTCCGGTGGACAGTCCACGATGCTGCCAGTTGTAGGCAACGCAAAGCACACCGATGATCCGTGTTGATTCATCTTTCCACCGCGCATCGTGAAGACAGGCTAGGATGCCTGCTGCGGAGTCATCGTTGAAAGTAACCTGTGGTATTTTTCCGGCGCGTAAATCGAGATACCACTGCTGCACATCTAATTCGGAAGCTGCTATCTGAGCAGCTCTCCCGTGGACAGCCTGAGCACCAAACGTCCGATCCAGGGTTGCTTGTGCTCCCGAAACATCATCAATATCCAATTTGGCGCAATAGACAGCAAGGTCACGGATGCACTGGCAGTCTTGAACATCGCATTGATGCCGGGAATCGTAGGTAGTACTTTCCAAATTCTTGATGGCGTCCAGGTGGTGTCCCGCGGCAATCCTTTCGATCTCATATGAAACTGGGCAATGCCCGGTCTCGCCGACTGGCATTCCGTAATGCACCGGGCGCTGGTTCGCAATAAGCTGTTGCCGGGAGGGAGTTTTGAGGCCTATGCGTCCGGCTGCCATATTCTCTACCAGCCCAAGCATAAATAGCCGCGCCAAGGAATTTGCGCTCTCTTTGTCCCGTGCCACATCGCTGGCCAACAGATAGCGTTGACCGGCAATCCGGACCAGCAATTCGCGTTCCTTGCTCCCAAGCTGTACAAACTCATCGGAATTTGACCGATCTTGCAAGGATTCTTGCGACCGTGCTGGGTCCAGAACCCAACAACCGTTTTCGAGGCTTAGCCGCTGCGCGGCCAAGTCGCATTCGACAATGAATGCGAGCCGGTCCAGAGAACCCCTGGTTGCGGCCCAGTAGTGCGCCGCAATGCTGGGCGACGTGCGTGTTCCCAAGCGTCGTTCGAGGTAGTCGCCAAGCTCAACGCTGCCGGTCAAGTATTCGTTGAATACCGGCAGCTTTTGCTGTCGTGAAAGCGACCTAAAGGTAGGGCCAAGATGCTCAGCGTGATTGGTGAGAAGTAAGAGTTTGATAGTTCCGGAAGCCACCAATCGGCTGAGTACACGTTCGCTGCGCGTATCCATCAGGTGTGCATGTTCCGCGACCACAGTGATTGGCGTCAGCGTGGCTTGGGCGCTGAATCGTCTCTTGAGCGCATGAAATACCTCGGTGTCGCTGCTCAAGTCGGTGGCGGAGCTGCCAGAGACCAAGAATAAGAGAGCTCCGAGGCCCAATTTTTGCGAAAATTTGCTGCACGAGACTCGAACCGCCTCTGGCGACCCAGGCAGGTGATCAATGGCCTGATCTATGTGCCTTTGATACTGCGCATGCACGCCCATTTTTATTACGGCGCCGCAAGCCCCTGGCGCTGCGAGTGCACCTTGCAGTCGCTCTGCCATCCATTCAACAACGGAAGAAACCGAAGTCTTGCCGGCAAGTGCTTCCGCGTACGAGTTATCCCCAATTTTTCCTGCAGTTTTCACTTGTTCCCCCAAAGAACCCGCGCTGTACTGATTGGAAATTCCCCCAAAGAATTTCCTACGCGAACTAACAACTTAGTCTATAGCCCAGCCAACGAGATGGGCCCACATTTCACAAAACAGTATTGAATTACCCGATTTAATTCATGGTTCCTCGATGTTTTCCTTTCACAAACGCAAGGCGTGGCCCATTCATCCAACTTCGACCCCGTCCATAGGACTGCTTGCAATAAATCAAGCCTTCACGGCGCCTGGCAACGCACCAGATAGCGTGTCCAATACCGTGCGAAGCTTCGTGCTCGACGTATGCATCGTGTAAGGGAAATATTCGACTCGGACACCCACCGTCGAAAAGAGTCGTTCGAGTTCTCGGCCTTTGGTGGTTCCCTTCCAGTCGTCTCCCTTGAAGAACACATCAAACTCGACTTCGGCCCACGTATCGAGCCTGTTTTCGCTCGTTTCGATAAACACCTTGTCCACGTATGAAATGTTCTCAACGATTTCCGCGCGTTCTCGCGTCGGAATGACCGGCCGATACCCCTTGGCCAACTCGACTCGTTCATCGCAAACTACGCCAGCGATGAGAAAGTCACAGCGAGATTTTGCCTGACGCAAGATATTGAGATGACCGACGTGGAATAAGTCGAAGGCACCTGCTGCGTAACCGATGATCATGATTGTTCCCCCAAGAAACTTTGCGTGCAATCATTTTCTGCTTGTCAATACTGCGGCCTCATCCGATGGTTCGCGTGGCCATCGAAGCTAAAAATCAGCGCACGGGCAGTCGGGACTTCCCGGAGGCCCCAGCTCTTCTGCCTTTGGCCTGGACGGATTTCTTGCCAACGCCAGCGAGGTCCATGCAAAGCGACTCATAGGCATCCGTCACCACATCCCAGTCATAAGCCTTGGCTCGCTGCCTGGCGCGGCCAGCACGATGTTGGATATCGTCCTGGTCTGCTTCGGCTTCATTGAACAGCCCGGCGGCCTGAGCCGAGTTGGCGAAGAACTTGCCGGAATCGAGGAGAACTTCCCTATTGAAGTTCACATCGAATGCGTTCACCGCGGTGCCTGCACCGATGGCTCGCAGCAAGGAAGGATTGGTGCCTCCCACCGAATGGCCATGCCAATAGACCAATGCTTGGGCGTAAAGCTCGTCCAGCAGTTCCTGATCCCATATTCCGCCAAGGAATAAAACTTGATCATTGGCGGCAGCATGGACCTGTTGGGTATATTCCTCCGCATATGGTGCGGAGCCGATGACCACCAGAGGAAGTTTGGCCCCGGATTGCGCATAACCACGGACGATCATCTCTACATGGTTCTCCGGCTCAAAACGTGCAACCACGACATGATACTGCTTGGATACCAGGCCAAGCTCTGCAATTCGCTGTGCTGGTTTATCTGCAATGACCGGTGCCCCATAGGTGATCAGCCTCGTTTCAGCGGCGAATTTCTCCGTGTAGTAATCGGCAATCCCGCTGGCGTCTGCGATCAATGCATGAGACCACCAGACGGCCAAGCGTTCACAGATCAAGTAGTAGCGCCGTCCAATGGGACCCCATTTGGCGCGTTTCCATTCCAGACCATCTACGTGGGTCGCCAGCGGAATTTGAGCCATGCGCAAAAGTGGCAGCAGCGGAGAATTTGCTGCGTTGAACACCAAGGCCGCTTGTGGACGATTGAACATCGCGTGCCCGACTGACAATGCAGTGTGGCTCAAGGTTTCCAAGCTGCGCTTCTTCAACGCAGGTAAATGCACAAGCTCCATGCCTAGGTACTTGGATTCTCGATCGTCAGGTTCAACACCGCGGCAGTACACGGTGACCGTATGCCCACGTTGCACCAGCCGGCGACCGACTTCTTCGATAGCGGTTTCAAATCCGCCATACCTGGCCGGCACTCCCCGAGTACCGATCAGTGAAATTCTTAGCGACGAATCATTTTCGTGGCGCTTCGAGCCCAGCATTGCATTCCCCCATAGTCATGCCTATTCAGCACAAGTTCCCCCAACGCGGAAATAATGTGATGTTGCGTCCCCACGCATGCACCACAATCCGCGTCAATCTGTGCGCTGATCTAGGTTCCGATACTATGGTTCGTTTTACTCGGACACATGGGTAATGCACTACTCATTTCGGTTCGCGAATACTTGCACGGCTACTCTAGAGCGTCAGTTAGTGCATTTGATCGGCGAAATCTAGGGGTATTTTTGGCCCAACGGACGAATGTCACATTTACATAACGATACTTACCGTGGCAGACTCGTAACTGCAGGTTTTGCGCGAATCTGCGTTTTTACACGTCTATACACACCGATCAGGTGCCACGTCGATTTGCTGGGGAGCGCGGCGGGCACAACGAGGAATATTCTTTGTTGCGTCCCCCTTTTAACCAATCCCCCACGAACAAAACCGAACGTCCGGCCTCGAACTTTCAGGCTCTGCGACATGTTGCGGTCGCCACCACTCTAGGCGCCCTACTGGCGACCAGCTTTCAACTGGCGCCTCTCCCGAACTCTGCGACTCCGGCGAGCGCAGCGACGAATTTCCTGGTTGACTCCATGGACAGGTCGCGCGATTCCGGGTGGGGCACACCCAACGTCGGGTCGCCCTATACGCTGAACGCAGCCAACCGCTTCTCAATCTCTCAAGGCGTCGGTGCCATGAAGATCCTGCCAGGGAAAAACAGCTACGCCACCAGCCCGTTGCAGGAAGCGAATGTCTCTGCACGGTTTGATGTTTCTTTTGATTCCCTCCCGCAGTCAGGCTCCGTCTACGCGCATTTGGGGCTCCGTCACTCGGGCGACTCGCGCTACGAATCTTCGCTGCGATTGACCTCTTCGGGCAAGCTCACCCTCGAGGTCTCGAAGACCATCGCCGGCAAGAAGACCGTGATCGACTCACACCTCATTGCGTCGAAAGCGACCGTCGGCAAGGCCTATCGAATTGAATTCGAGGTAACCGGAGCAAAGGCCCCAACGCTCAAGGCACGTGCCTACGCTGGTGATTCCGTTCCGCAGTGGCAGATCGAGGCCACGCAGAGTGGCGCGTCGGTAATTTCTACCGCTGGCAGCCTGCGTATCGGCGGGTATCTTTCGGCAGCGGCCAGCAAATCAGCGGGAATCCACGTAGACAATCTGCGTGCAGCCTCGGCTTCAGAACTGGATGTCGCCGAGGCGCAGCCATTGGAGCTTGACCTGCCTCTTGCTGAGGCGAAGCCGCTGGAAGCTGACATCCCTCCGACGCAGGAGACCGAGTCGCCGAAGCCCACACCAACGCCGACGCCGACTCCTAGCCCCGAGCAGAACCTCCCGGCTGGCGCCCTGTATGTATCCCCCGAGGGCAGCTCCGGTGCCGCAGGAACCCTGCAGTCCCCGCTAGGCAGCATTGGTGCTGCAGTCGCTCAAGCCGATGCAGGACAGAGCATCGTGGTTCGTGCTGGAAGCTACCACGAATCCCTGAAAATACCTGCGGGCAAGAAACTGCACCTGAGCAACTACCCGGGTGAAAAAGTTTGGCTGGATGGTTCGTCCACCTTGAACGGGTTCACCAGCAATTCCAACGGATACAGCACCGCCTGGAAGTATGATTTCGACTCTTCACCGACATACACGCGCGGTGCCGAGGACAATACGCAAGAAGCCTGGGGATTCGTCAACGACAGCTATCCAATGGCCGCTCATCCCGAACAGGTCTGGATCGATGGGGTGCGTCAAAAGCAGGTCAAATCCCTTGCCTCGGTGGAGCCCGGATCCTTTCACGTCGATAAGGCCGGAAACAAACTCACCTTGGGAACAAATCCCGAAGGCAAGCGAGTGCAGGCGAGCACGCTAGTAAAAGCCCTGAGCATTCGGGCCGATGGTTCGAGCGTCGACGGGATCAATGTGCGCAAGTTTGCGCCCTCCGTCCCTGACATGGGAGCGGTCACGGCAGAGAAGCCGGGAATCACGCTGAAGAACCTGACGGTGGAAGATTCGGCGACCACCGGCATCAACGTGAGCGCAGTCAACAACCAAATCTCAAATGTCTCGATTCAGCGCTCAGGCATGTTGGGCATGAACGCCGTGTATGCCGACGGCCTCAAGGTGAGCAAGCTGAATGCGTCATCGAACAACGTGGAGAAGTTCAACTCTTCACCGGTCTCCGGTGGTTTGAAAATCACCCGTTCGCGCAACATCGCGGTGACCGATTCCGTGATGAAGAACAATTATGGTCCGGGTCTGTGGATTGATGAGTCGGTCTACAATTCAATGATTCTGAACAACGACCTGATCAGCAACACCGGTCATGGCCTATCCCTGGAGATCTCCGCTAAGGCCACCGTGGCGAACAACCGGATCATCGACAATGGCGGAAACGGCATTAAGCTGAACAACACCAATGACGTAGCCATTTGGAACAACACTATTAGCGGGAAGAACCGCGTGTTGAACATCGTGCAGGACACACGTCGCGGCGCAAACAAGTCAGACGCGGGCCATGACCCGCGCCAGTCATTCCCGGACTCCACCATGCCGTGGGTGATCAAGAACGTGACCGTGAAGAATAACGTGCTGTCCAACACCGGCGGCGGCAACGCCATCGTGGCGGTTGAAGACTATTCCAAGCAGCTCACCGCAGAGCAAATGAAGATCACTTTGGATTCCAACGCCTATCACCGCACCGGCAGCACAAACCCTCGCTGGTCATCGGTCTGGTCCAATGCCGCAGCCAACCCTTCGGTCTACACTACTTTGGCAGCATTCCAGCAAGCCGAGGGACAAGATGTTTCCTCGTTCGAGGTAACTGCGTCAACGGTGCTCAATAGCGACCACCAGCCAACGTCAGCAGTCACCGGTAAGGCAAGCAGTGCTACGGTGCTGCCTTCATCGATTGCCTCACTCATCGAAGAAAATGCCGGAAGCAAGCGTTTGGGAGCGTACTCGCGCTAAGCGAAGTACTCCCCCACATGCTTTGGTGGCGGATCCATCTCTCTGGATCCGCCACCATGTTGCTTTTACCGCATCTCTCGCGCTGGGCTCTCTCTGAGATTCAAGGTCCCGCACTGTTGCCAATCAAGGCTTTGAGCGATACTGGGCCGTTCAAGGCTCAGCGAAAGGACAAAAAATACAAGGAACATCGCCCCGGCGTCGATCAGCCCATTCTCCATAAATGAACGAACCAAGACGAATGTCAGCAGGGGAAGAAACAGCGTGCGGAGTTTGGCCGTTGACAAAACCATCATCACGCAGCTCAAGACCCAAAATACCGCTATCGCCGCTCCTGCAATCCCGCTCTGCGCCAGCAACGAGATCCATGACGAGTCGAACACCTGTTCTTCCCAGTACTGGCCTTCAACTTCAATAGTTTTCATGCTGAGCCCCGAACCGATCCAGCGCTCCCACGAGTCCCAGGGATAGTTCAGCACCACTGACCAGCTGATAGTTCGCGAATTCAGGGTCATCAGCGAAGCGCTGTCATCGCGCAGCACGATATTACGCAAAGCCGGTGTCAGCAACGCGATATAGAGCATCACCGGTATCCCCACCAGCGCGGTAATTACCGTTTGAATGGGAAACCGTCTCACCAGCAGTAGCATGATGCCGGCCGCTGCGGCTGCCCCGATCAATGCGGTACGCGATTCGGAGAGAAATAGCAGGCCCACCAGTAGCGCCAGCAGCACTAAATGCCACCAGTGGATTCGTGCCCGCAAGCCCTCATGCAAAAGCACCAAGGCCGGGAGGCCAGCGAGCAGTGAGATCTCATTGGGGCTCAGTGGCGGGATCCCGCCTGACAGACGCGCACCTCCGCCCAGCGCCAGTCCACTGAAAGAACTGACCACACCGATAATAGCCAAGCATAAACACAGCGCCAGCAGGGTTTGCGCGGTAGAAAATGAACGCATCACCAAGACGATGGTCAGCGCCATCATGAAAATGCGCACTGCAATGACTGCCGAGGCCATGAGGTTACCACCGGCAAAGGCACCAAGCACACTGATCAGCAAGATCAAGAACAAGAAGTTCAAGCTGCGAATGCCCAACGGGTACCGAACCCCATGGCGTTTGGAGACCAACCAAGCCCAGCCCAAGGCGACGGTTTGCATCAAGGCCTTGAGCGCCACCACCGGGTCCAGCCCTCCGGTGAAGAATGCTCCTTGCCTCCACGCGACAACGCAACCCACGCTGAGAAAGCAGATACCGATCAGGTGGAATACACCCGGATCCGCAGAATCACCGCCCGGCCTGGAAGCGGTGGAGCCTAAGGATCGCCACTGCGCCGTGATGGAGCTACGCGAGACTATCGATTGAGCCATCGCAAGCCACCTGCCGTGTGCCGTGTCATCACCAGTCCGGTAGCCCCGGCCCGCACCGCAGTGAGATCTTCAATGACCGCCTTGAGCTTGCCGTAGGTTGTTTTCTTCAGCTTTGCAGTGACCAACACGCAATCACAATGCAACGCCACCGCGGCTCCATCGATCGGTTCGGTATTCATGGTTGTCATCACGATCACGACGTCATAGGACGCTTCCAACTCCGAGATCAAAGATTCCAATTGCGAGACCACATCAAACTTCCGCAGTGAAGGCTGTTTCGCACCAGCTGGAAGCACACCCATGGGAATCTCATGGTGGACTTGCACGGCGGTGTTCAGACTCGCCTGGCCTGTCAAAACCTCCGTCACTCCAAATTCACTCAGCACATCATCCCGCTGAGCGAACTCTTGCTCGTCTCCGTAGATCACTACCGCCTTTTTCCCCATGCTGGCTAGAGCTGTCGCAAATTGCTCGGCATCAAATTCGGAATTCTTGTTGGCGCTGAGCACCAGGATCCTTTGCGGCAGGTGTCCGTCGTTGGCAAGCAGCACATTTGAAATCAGCTGGCGATAGCCATTCGCTTTTCGTCGATTGCCGTGCTGGCCGTGGCCTTGTTCGCGGCAGACATCCCCCAATACGGGAAGTTTGATGATCCTCTCGGTGTCCTTGACCCGCAAGATCCGTGGATCGATCCGGTCCACCAATATCGCCAGCAGCAGTCCGAAACTCAACCCGGTTACCAGTCCCAAAGCCAAATTCAGTGACTTGCGTGGTGAGATTGTATCGATCGGTGGGGTGGCGCGAACCGAAAGCTGAGCGGTAACCGTCAGTTCCTTCGGATTGACGTTTTCCAGCTTCTCAATATTCTTGGCGAGCACCGAAGCGGCAACGTTGGCCAGATCCGCGGCTTGCCGTGGATCGGCGGCTTGACCGGTGACCGAAACAAGGACGGTCTCGCTCGGGTTGGCGGCGATCAGCGATGACTTGACCGTCTGAAAATCCAGTTCTTGATCCAGCTCGTCCACTACCTGGTTAATCAGCAATGGGTCGTTAATCAACTGCGGGTATGACCCCACGCGCTGCAGGGCGAATTGGCTGCGCGCGTAGGAGGTGTCTCCCGGAGATTCGACTTGAATAAAGAGGCTGGCTTTGGACTTGTATACCGGAGCCATCATCGAGGTGATCCCAAGGCTCACCGCAGCGCCAATCACGGTGGCCAAGACAATCCATACCCAACGAGTACGAATCACCCGCAAATAGTCATTGAGTTCCATGGCCTGCGTTCCTGTGGAAAAGTGCGGATCCATGCGGTAAATTTCGCGCATTGGCCTTCTGGGCGTGGGAACCGAGGACGGTACCGTGACATCTGCACTCTTAGTCAAAGGAACGCACCTCCCGGTACCACTTACTCAGTGCCAGCACGATGAACAAGAAGTTCGCGATCAGCAACAGCGAATAGATGGCAAGGAAACCCGGCTGCCAGAACATCAGTCCCAGCACCAAACACATCAAGCCAAAATCGGTAGGCAGCACCGCAAGCGAATAGAGCGGTGAGGATTTTCCCGAACCCCGCAAGAAATGCGTTTTGGTCCCTTGATTGAGCCGGCGCAACTGATCGGTGAGAATCATCGCGAAGAATTGCACGCAGGCGACTACCTGAAAACTCATAGCCACCAGATACCAGCGCTGGTCAAGGTCGGTAAAACGGTAGAAACTAACCAAGACCGCAAGATGCAGCAGTGCGGTCTTCACCGAATCAACCACATGGTCCAGCCACTCGCCCGCCGGAGA
Organism: Glutamicibacter sp. AOP38-B1-38; assembly: GCF_052377485.1. Lineage (NCBI taxonomy): Bacteria > Bacillati > Actinomycetota > Actinomycetes > Micrococcales > Micrococcaceae > Glutamicibacter > Glutamicibacter sp. AOP38-B1-38. Next base: position 105,170 of record NZ_JBQSWU010000010.1, read on the forward strand.
GCCGCTGTCTTGAAGCCTGGCTAGCTGCCCGTCTGCCGAGTCCAAGGCATACCCCAGGACCAGCAACCCTGCCACGCCGATTCCCTGCTGCCAGCTCGGCGCAAGGCCTGCTATCAGCGCAATGCCGCTAAAGGTGCACAAGGCGCTGACCGCCGTCACTCCATTAGGAGTCATGTTCAATTGATAGGCCAGAGCTGCCAGCCTTCGCCCCAGTGGACGGTTGACGTACCGCGAATACGCGGGCGCTCCCTTGGACGTTTTCTGGCGTTGGTTTAATTCCGTCAACGCCCAACGGTATCCCCCAGCATTTTGCAACATTGAGTCCCCCATTGACCCTGCCTGCGGAGTTTCTGCGGACCTATCGTCCCAGCAGAACCCCCGACATTTTTTCCCTCATGGTTTCTTTGAACCGTTCGGGTGTGTATTTTTCTTCGTACTTTCGCTGTCCCTCGGCCCCCAAAGCCGAAAGGTCGTTCTTGGTGCTGCTACGCAGGATCTGTGCCAGCGCTGGCACATCTCGCGTGGCAAAGATCCACCCATCCTTTCCGTGATTCACCACCTCTCCTGGACCGCCTGAATCGGAGACTATGGCCGCCTTCCCATGCCGGAATCCCTCAATAGGAACAAGCCCGCATCCCTCGACGGTATCGGTGGGAAGGATCATTGCATCAACGGATTCAAACCAATCTTGCGGATTGTCGACCTGCCCGATGATCTTCACCGTTTCCGGCCTGGATACATGCCGGCTAACCAGTGCCGCAATGTCCACGCCGTGCGGCCCGTCCGGGGCGGAGCCCAGGACATACAAGAATCCGGGGCAATCGGCTTGCTCCCACGCACGCAGTAACGTTTCGTGGCCCTTGTGCGCCGCCCAGCGGCTGGCCACAACGTAGCTCGGGCGTTCGAACGCGTCCCGTTCAAGCTGCAGCTTCCGTGGCGGGTTTGCCCGGTCCAGCCGCGCCACCGCGTTGTTGACCACGCAGATGTCTTGGTCTGCGAATCCGGTGCTTTGCGCCACCATCTCAGAGATCGCGATGCGTTGTTGGGTCAAGCGCGCCAATTGGCGCAAGATGAGCGATTCGCGCTTTCCCCAAGGCTCTTGGATATGCACTGTCGCCCTGGCCACTCCAGCGAGCCGAGCCAGGGGTGCCAGCAATAAGCACGCACTGGTCATCAGGTACACCTGATCCGCGTGGGCCCCCCTGATCAGCTTGAGCATCCGCGGCGCGAGCCGCAGCATCCGGCCCAGCCCCCGCGGGTTCAGCAGAGCCCGGCGCAGAATGGGCATATCCACGTGCTCAACGGACACCTGCCGCTCACGGAGCAGGTGGAACAGACGCCGTTTGCCGTCTTGGTGATCCGTTGGCAGCCACACCAAGATCTCGAAGTCCTCTCGCAGCGCATCGACCACTTCCACCAGGATTCGGTCGCTGCCGTAGAGCTCATCCGAGGAATGGATCAGCAGGAGCTTCGGGCGCTTTCCCTTCATGGTCAAGGCACCTCCGTAATGAGCAGATCGGCAAAGGAGCCCTCGATCGGCGCGTTGGATGCCGAGCCGGATAGATACACGCCGAGGCCAAAACGGCCCTCGGTTTGCAGTGCTGGGCTTGAATCATTGGCCATGATCTGCCAATCGCCTGGTTCGCTGCCGCCGGTGTTGTAGACCTTCGCGCGCAGGGTCGTGTCAGCCGAACCGGTGATCTGGATCTTCACCTGCAGCTGTTCGCCGGCTCCGCCGGCAACCTGGCCAATCACGGTTTCCGCGGTCAGCGTGCTGGCCGATCCGTTCAGGACCCGTTCGAAGGTACCAGCGACGTCCCCGTTGGACAGGGTGCGCAGCTTCAGCCGGTAACTGCCGACTCCGACCACGTCGCGGACCATCACGTAGTGATACACGCCGCCACCGGTTGAGTTCTTGTCCTGGCCGATCTTCACGCTCAGCTCGGACTGCCGGGTTTCCACCGGCAGATAGATCCGTGGTCCGCTGCTCGGACTGGCCATGCGGATCTGGCCGATGCCGTTGCCCACCGCGAAGTTCGAATTGCTGCTGCTCGTACTCCAGGCTCCGCCCTGATCGGCGGATCCCCATCCGTCGGTGACCGAACGGTCAAAATCATCACGGGCGAGTATCTGGGGTGTGCTGACCCCTTCGACCTGAACCGTCTGGGTCAAGGTGCTTTCTGCGCCGTCCTCATCGCTGACCGTCAAGGTGATTTCGTACTCGCCATCCTCGGCGTACTCATGTGTGGCGTGCACTCCGCTGCCGGCAGCCCCGTCTCCGAAAGTCCAGGCATAGGATTCCAGCGCGCCATTGGGATCCGCCGAATTCGAGGCATCCAGTTCCACAGTCAAGGCATTGACCGTGGCGCTGAAGGCCGCAACCGGCAGGTCGTTGGCGGCGTTGATGGTGTTGCTGGTACTGGCCGTAGCCGCATTGCCATCTACCAGCGTGAGCGTGACGGTAAATTCTCCGTCTTCGGCATACCGGTGGCTGGCTTGCTCCCCGCTACCGGTGCTGCCATCTCCGAAGTCCCACTGGTACTCGGCGATCGGTGCGTCTCCCGGAGTGCTGGCCGAAGCATCAGCTTCCAGGGCCAGCCCGTTCAGCTGCGTGCTGAATTCCGGGTTCGGTCCTTGCACCGCGCCGATGCTGACGGTCTGGGTGATCTGGCTGCTCCGCTCCCCCGCGTAAACGGTCAGGCTCACCTCGTAGGTTCCGGGCTGCGCATAGGTATGCGTCGCGGTGACGGTATCTGCGCTTGCCGAATCGCCGAAGTCCCATGCATAACCGGTGATCGGGCCGCCGGCTTCCGGCGGTGAAGAGCTCGTGGCATCTACCGAAAGCACCAGCCCATCTGTTGTCGAGGTAAAGGCGGCCGTTGGATCCAGTACTTCGGCTGCGAATACCTGCACTACCGAGGTGAGGCTGTGCGTCGCGCCGTCGTTGTCGGTGACCACCAGGGTCACCCCGTAGGCGTCGGTCGTCGCGTAGGTGTGCTCCGGGGTTGGCCCGGTGCCGGTCTGGCCGTCCCCGAAGTCCCAGGCGTACTCGAGAATTTCTCCGTCCGGGTCATTGGACGCCGACGCATCGAATTGAACCGTCAGTTCATCGATAGTGCTGTCGAACAAGGCCTCCGGGGCCACGTTGGCTAGCTGGACACTGACTTCCTGCGTGGTGCTATCGGTTGCGCCATGCTCGTCGGTCACCACCAATTCCACTTGGTAGTTCCCTTCGCTGGTGTAGGAATGCTCCGCGGTGGCCCCGGTGGCGCTGTTGCCGTCGCCAAAGTCCCAGGCATAGCTCAGGCTGCCGGCTTCGGCATCTGAGGAGCCAGAGCCATCCACCGTCAGGTCAAGCCCGTCCAGGCTGACCTGCATGGCCGCCTGCGGTGCCGCGTTGGCAACCACTAATTGGGTGGTGGCGGTGTGCTCCAGGTCCTGGTCATCGGTGACGGTCAGCGTCACGGTGTAGCTTCCGTCTTCGGCATAGGTGTGGTTCACGGTTTCGCTGGTTTGCGGCTCGCTCCCGTCGCCCAGATCCCACAGCCAGCCGGTGATTGAGCCGTCCGGATCCGTGGATTCACCGCCGTTGAGCGAGACGCTCAACCCGGATTGCTCGCTCGCAATCACCGCGACCGGCGGCTGCGGCAGTTCTTCAACGGCTACCTGGCGGCTCGTGGTGGCGCTGCCTCCACGATCATCGGAGACCACCAGCGTGACGGTGTACTCCCCTGCCTCGGCGTAGAGATGGGTGATTCCCTCGGTGCTGGCCGCTTGGGTGGTGCCGTCGCCGAAGTCCCACGCGTATTCGGTAATGCTGCCATCGGTATCGGCAGAACCCGAAGCGTCAAATTGGACGTTCAGGCCTTGCGCGGTGTGTTCAAACGCGGCGCTGGGATCCGAATTCGGCGCGCCGACGAGGGAATAATGCTCATCTACTTCGCTGCCGCTCAGCGCGCGGGGGTAGATGGCCACCTCGTCGATGAGTCCGTCAAACCATTGCGAGGATGCTCCCGACCAGAGCCGGTCTCCGCCGATCCTCCAGAAACCGTTGTAGTTCTGGCCTGTAGTCTGCGGGTTGGTGGCCTTCAAGGCACCATCCACGTACAACTTCATGCCTTCGCTGTCCATGGATGCCGCCACGTGATGCCAATTGCCGTCGTTGTAGCTTTCGGTGGTAGTGGCCACGTTCTCCACTCCCGAATACGTGCCAAAGAGCAGCGTGCCGTCATTTCGCATATAGACATGCCGGTCATAGCTGGAGGACAGCCCGGAGGCCGCGTTGCCGAAACCGACAATTTTGCCTCCCCGATCCGTGGTTGTCTTAATCCACGCTTCGGTGGTGAATACATTCGGATTATTCACCGGCGCTTCGGCCACCACCGCGGCATTTGCCGCGCCGAAGCCGAAGGCGTTGCCGGGCTCTAGAATGCCTGGCTGTGCCAGATTCACCGAAGAGTCGATGTTTCCGTCCATTTTGAAGATCGTGGCGTCCTGCGCTGTGGCTCCGCTCGTTTCATCCAAACGCCAATACAGTGAAGGGTCATCGCCATAAACGCTCAGCCCATAGGCATCGGCCGGTGGTTCCGGAACGTCTGCGGTGCGGCCGGTCGCCTGGAATAGCTGCAGGATCGATTCGGCATCCAGCTGCGCATCAAAGATCGCAATCTCATCCAGGCTTCCGGTGAAGGCGGTGCTGCTGGGCTGGTTTGGCCAGCCGTTGAGGTTGTCCTGCCCGATGCGCCAGTTGCCGGTGTAGATCTGCCCGCTGGTGACATCTGAGCGCTGCGCCACTGGAAGTCCATCGACGGACAAGGTCATGCCCTCGGCGCCGAGGGTTGCCACCATTTGATGCCATTCCCCGTCGTTGTAGCTTTCCGTTGAAGACACCAGTGCGGCCCAGCCTTGCCAGGTACCGAAGTGCAATTTACCTGAATTGTCCATCCAGACGTGCCGGTCATAGCTGCTTGAGTTCCCGGTCCGGTTGCTGCCGAATCCGATCAGCTTGCCACCGCTGGTCGAGGTGGTGTTGAACCAGACCTGGGTGGAGAAGGTGTCCGGCGCCGGGGTGGTGCTTCGAGTCGCCAGGCTTTGCCCGTTGAAGCCGGCCGCGGTGTCCGACTCGATGATTCCTTCCTGCCCGAGGGCCAGTTCTTCGGTGGCGTCCGCGTCGACGAATCCGCGGTGGTCATAGGCGACGGTTCCCGAGGTTTCATTCAACGGATAGTGATCCACGGCTCCAGCATCCTGCAAGGCTTGGGTGAGCGGATGCGCGCTGCCGTTTTCCACGGTGACCGCATCCGAGCGCGGGCCGATGTAGTTGTTCCCGGCCGGGTCGCTGACCCTGATGCGGTAGGTGTGGGTGCTGCCAACTTCCGCGCTGCTGTCGCGGAAGCCCAGAGAGCCCTGCTTCCACCAGATCGATTCCATGTCCTGGGAATCCAAGGCGGTCAGGGAATTGTCGCGGAGCACCTCATAGGTGAGCTTCTCGTCGTCATAGTCCCACGTGGTCGGCCAGGCTACGCGCACGTTTCCGGCGCCCTGGGAAATCACCGAAGGCTTGAGTTCCGGGGTGTATTCCGGACGCCGGTTCTGTGTGTCGGACCGCTTAGGGAAGACCGCCAGACCCTGCTGGTTGGTGTTGTTCAGCCGGGTGAACTCTCCACCCATCACCAGGTATTCGCCGTTGTTGTCCATGGCCCAGCCGCCTTGGTACTGGCCGGTGTAGAAGCCGGTATTCACTGCTGGGTACCAGTGCAGCAACGTCGGTATTGGCTGGTTGCTCACCGGTGAATTATTTGACGGTGCCGTCTGGTCCACGCCCGTGGGGTAGATCGTCTCGGCCAGGGCGCGCTTCCAGATCATCGGATTTTCTTCCGGGAAGCCGTTGACCGAGCTGCAGTCGTGGGCGTGCGGGGTGGAATAGAGGATATCTCCCATCACGCTGACCGAGGACGTTGAACCGTAGCAGTTGTCCAACCAGATCAGGTCGCCTGTTTCATATGAGGCCGCGAATCGTCCGTCGAACCAGTGCCAGCCCATGCCGTTGTTGGGCGCATAGATGACTCCATCTTCTAGCTTCAAGTCAACAACCCATGCGCGTTGGTTATCGCTGATTCGCGCCGGCAGTGGATTCGAATTCCATGGCAGCATCTCTCCCGAGTCGCTGTGCACCGCGCCAATGCCGACTTTTGGCGTACCGTTCAGCGTCTGGAAGCGTCCGCCGACAATCACCCTGTCGCTGGAATCGGTGGCGATCACTCCATGCACAATGTCATCAACCACCGGAGCCCAGCTCTGCAGCCCTGCGTCGCTGCGCGAGAGTTTTGCCAGGTTCTTCCGGCTCTGCCCGGAGACGGTATTAAAAGATCCACCGATGTACACGGCATCGCCGGTCACCGCCAGGGTTTCGACGCTTCCGCCCACGCTGGCGTTGAAGGAGGCCAGGGAACCATTGGACGTATTAAAGGCCGCTACCTTGCTCCGCGCCTGTCCGCTCACGGCGCTGAACTGGCCGCCGGCATAGAACATGTTCCCGTCGGGGCTGAATTCAATGTCCAGCACGGGAGCATTGAAGTTCGGGTTCCAATCAAGAATTTGCCCGGTGGTGATGTTGAAGTTCATCCCATTGTTGCGGACGACCTCACCAGCCCCGCCTGCGGCAACACCGCTGGGACGCACACGGGTAAACGAGCCAACCACATAGGCAATGTCGCCGCGCACGCGAAGGTCCCATGCGACGCCATTGAGCTGCGGGCTCGCGATGAAGTCCGAGCTCACCGTCTGTGGCAGCTCTACCTCCGGTTCGGCCGCTAAAGCCGCCGGAACCGCCACCAAGCCTACGGTGAGCATCGCGAACGCCGAGAACATGGCCAAGAATATTTTCCATGCCCGAGTCACACGGTGCTTTGCAGGAACAAGAGTTTTCATGAGAACCGATCCTCTTTCTCAGGAGTTGGACCGGCTTCACGAGGCACTTCGGTTCCTTTCCTGTTGCTCATCGAGTCTTGCATTTCACGAACCAGGGCGCCGAGCACCCAGCGGCGAATCGCATAGCCACCGGCGAGCGCGCCGAGCGCTGCCGCCCAAGGAACCCACCGGTAATCACCGGTGACGAGCACCACTGCTGCCACCAAAACGAGTGACAAGAGGCTGTCCAGAAGACGCACCACAAAAACTGCCCGGGCTTTTTCGAGCACCGAAGCCAGCAAGCCGTAAGGCGTGGCCATGGCCACGGCCATGGAGTAGATCAGCCACCCGGATACCGCGATGCCTGAGAGTTCATGCCCGGTAATCAGCGGCCCGCCCCATGGCAGCAGCAGCAAGCCGATGACGGTGCAGGCCACCGTGGTCAGCACCAGTCGCGTCACCGCTTGATCGGTGACGCGCAATTGCTGCTTGAAATTTTCGGAGACGTTTCGTGCCATGGATGCGAATAAATACGAGCAGACTCCCGAAACCAGAAGCATCGCGGGGGCCGCATAGATACGGGCAGCTTCCAGTGACCCGGCCGCGGTCATCGAGATCACCGCGACGACCAGCAGCCGGGTGAGCGTCAGCTGTCCCGGACGCAGCCCCTGCAGCGCTGCCCGCCAGGAACCGTAGTTCGCGACTTCTCGCCAGGCCGCCGGGCCGGATACCGGTTGCCGCTCTGCGCCAGGGAGGGTGAACCAGCCCACGAGCAGCCCTGCGATCTGCCCCGTGATGATTGCGATGAGGAAGGACTCTATCCGGATGGTGCCCAGCCAGTAAGTCCCGAGGATCACCGCCGCGGTGCAGCAGAGCACGGCCAAATCCATGATCGCGATGCGGCCGAAGGTCAGTGTAGCCATGTGGTTTCGGCGTACCAGATCCTCCGCCACGTAGCTGACCGAGGCCAGCGCGTACAGCGCCGCGGCACCCACGGTGAATTCGGTTCCGGTCAGGCTGAAGCCGAAGCTGGCGGCGCCAACCAGCACGGTGAGCACGGCAAACCAGCCAACGAGCGCAGCCCGGATGCGCGAGCTGAAGCGGTCCAGGACCATCATCGAGTCGCCCACGAACCCGGAGACGATCCCCGTGGCCAATATGAATGCGCCATAGAGGATGGAAAATAAGCCCAGCGCTTCGAGCCCGAGGAGCCTGGCGGCAAGCATCGTCACGGTAAAAGCCGCAGCCGATTGCGTGGCTTGGGCAATGGTTGCCGTGCCAACACCGCGCAAGCGCGCGAGGAGAGCGGAAGCCGCGCTCATTTCTTGTCCATCGTCGCGTCGAAGATCATAGGTTCATGAGTTGCGTCCAGATCGATGTGCAGCTGCAGACGCTCGGCCTTTTGCGGAATCATGAAGGCATAGTCGGTTTTTTGGCTCTCCCCGGCTGGCAGGACGCCGCTGAAGTCATAGGCTTCAATTTCTCCGTAAAGCGGCTGGGCGATGTCGCCCTGCGCAGTGACGGCGGTGATGAGCACCTGAGAAAGATCAAGTTCCTGCTCGGCATGGTTCGAGACCGTCACGGTGAACAGCGCATAAGGTGCGCCGGTGAAGTAGCCTGGCCCCTCGCTTTGAACCTTTCCCTGGTCCTTGAGATCCACCGAAACTTCGAGCCGGTCAGAATACGTCCCGGTGCCTTGTGAAGGTTTTTCGGAAACTGGCAACTTCTGATCCGCGGAGACTTCCTTGCCTTCACGCGTAACCGGTGCCAAGCCATCGCCTTTGGCCTCATAGGCCACGGCCGAATGCTCATATGGCTCGCTCGGTTCGAACTCGGGCTCTTCGGTCGGCACCGTGCTTGGCTGAAGTTGCTCCGCGGCATCTTTCGGTGCCGGCGTTTGCTTGGCCGGCGCTTTCGTCGCTTCCGTTTCCGGTGCGCCGGAGGCAGTCGTTGGCGGAATCAGCGCGCGCTGCTGTTCGGCCCGTGAGGCTTCGGCTTGCGCCTGTTGTGAGCGCAGCGTTTCCGCCGGCTGGATGGTGCAAGCCGTCATGCCGAAAAGCGCCAGCCCCAATACGACGGCACCGCGGAGCGCCAGTGCCTGCGGTCGCGTAGCGCCCCGTGGCAAGGAGCCGGTGGCAGCTGGGGGGCTCGCCAATATGGTGCGCGACTGGCGTACCACCGACTCCGCTTCATGGCCTCGGGACGATGCCGCAACACCACCGTGGCTGATGCTGCTGTCGTCGGAGGCAAAATTCGTACACGAAATCTGTTGTGCCACGGATTCAGCAACTTTTTTCCTGCTATGCAGATGGCCGATAGAGCTCAATAGCATGGTGATTCCCCCCCCCCAGAATCTAAAACTTTCCCCATGCTGAACTCTAGAGATCTAACTACCCGCTTGGGGTGTGAATCGATACCTAATCGGCACCGTAACTACCTGCTCTGCTAGCCTTGGCCTTCGCAACGGCAAGTTAACTGACGATAGGGACCGCTATGGGTCCCTATCGCAAGCCTGTGTGCGCTGGGCAGCTACCTTCGCTCTGCCCGCGACACGTAATTTTTCAAGGCATCCAACTGGTCGCCCGGCACGTAGCCGGAGGCGCGGATTTTCGAGGTATCCAATACTCCGTACGCCGGGCGTGGCGCAAAAGGAGATTTCGTGGATGCGTACTCCGCGGTAGTCGTGCTGCCTACACGCTGCGGATCTTGCCCGCATAAAGCGAAGATCTCCTGCGCGACCCGATACCAGCTCAGCGGCTGACCACCGCCTTGAATATTGTAGGTTCCGTATGCGGCGTCTGAATCGATGAGATGCAGAATCCCTGCGGCCAGGTCATCGGCGAAGGTCAACCGACCAACTTGGTCATCAACGACCAGCGGATCGATGTCGCTATGCGCTAGTCGCATCATGGTATCGACGAAATTTGCGCCCTTGCCAACAACCCAGCTGGTACGCACCAGGTAGTGCCGGGGCACCGAACCGACGGCTGTCTCCCCGGCGGCTTTCGACTGCCCATAAACACCTAAGGGGGCGATACTGCTTTCTTCGGCATAGACCTTGTCCATCCCGTCGAATACATAGTCCGTCGAGACGTGCACCAATCCGAGGTGGTGGGCTACGCAGCGCGCCGCCAGCTCCTGCACCGCTTGAGCGTTGACCTGCCACGCGCGTTTTCGCCCCGAGGGGGTTTCGGCGGCATCAACTGCTGTATAAGCGGCGGCATTGACGACATGCGAGTACGCAGACCAATCAAGTTGGTCCAAGGATGCCGGATCGCAAAGATCAGCCTCCGCGCGCGCAAGCACATGCAGCCGGGGATCTGCGGCGTCCCGCTGGGCCAGCGCCTGGCCGAGCTGTCCTCCGCCGCCCAGCACGAGGATTCTTTTCGCCGGCACCGGTGTTGCCTGGGACAGGTTCGGGTGTCCGCGGTCAGCTTCGGAGAGGATCGCCTGGGCCAAGGGAACCGGCCAGTCGATCTCGAGCGTCGGGTCGCCAAGGTTTACATAGCTATAGCGCTCCCGTGAAGTTTCGCTCCAGTGCTCGGTCACCAGGTAGGTATATGCGGTGTGATCCTCCAACGTTTGGAACCCGTTGGCTACTCCACGTGGCACGAATACCGCTTGCCCGGGCCCGACTTGCGCCGTGACCAATTCTCCAAAAGACTCGCCCGGACGTAGGTCGACCCAGGCCCCGAAGATCTTCCCGGTCGCCACCGACACGTATTTATCCCATGGCTCCGCGTGGAAACCTCGGGTCGTCCCTCGAAGTTCGTTGAACGAAATGTTGTTTTGCACGGGTCGAAAATCCGGGAGCCCGGCGCCTGTCATTTTGGCCCGCTGCCAATTCTCTTTGAACCAGCCACGAGCGTCGCCATGCAATGGAAGGTCAAGGATCAGCAGCCCTGGGATGGCTGTTTCCGCGACGGTCAGTTCTGCCATTTGCGTGCTCATGAGCTTTTGACCCCTTCCACTAGTTGTTCCTGCTGAGCGTACTGTGTTTCGGTGATTTCTTTGCTCGCTTCCCACCATTGGCGGTGCGTTGCGTACCAGTGGATGGTGCGTTCGAGCCCCGAAGAAAAATCCTGGAATTCCGGTTTCCACCCGAGCTCTTGGCGTAATGGCGTGGCGTCGATGGCGTAGCGCAAATCGTGGCCTGGACGATCGCTGATCCAGTCGAATTCGTCTCGTGGGCGCCCCATGAGTTCCAGTATCTGGCGAAGCACCTCAAGGTTATTTCTTTCGCCGTCTGCGCCAATCAAATAGGTGCGACCGGGCTCGCCCGCCTCCAAAATACGCTGCACCGCGCTTGAATGGTCATGCACGTGGATCCAGTCGCGAACATTCGTCCCGCTGCCATAGAGCTTGGGTCGCACACCGGTGAGCACATTGGTGATCTGGCGTGGAATGAACTTCTCAACATGCTGATAGGGCCCATAGTTGTTCGAGCAGTTCGACAACGTGGCGTTGATGCCGAATGACCGCACCCACGCACGGACCAGCAGGTCGCTAGAGGCCTTGGTCGCAGAATATGGGCTCGAAGGCTGGTAGGGCGTTGTTTCGGTGAACCGCTGCGAGTCCTCAAGTTCCAGATCGCCGTAGACCTCATCGGTGGAAATATGGTGGAACCTGGTCCCGTGCTTCCGCACCGCCTCCAATAATTCGAAGGTCCCCACGACATTCGTACGCACAAAGGCCGTCGGTTCACGCAGGGAATTATCGTTATGCGACTCGGCCGCGAAATGCACAACGGTATCGTGCGCGGCGACGAGCCGGTCGACCAGCTCGGTGTCGATGATGTCTCCCACGACTAATTTGACGCGACTCGCTGGAAGGCCAGCCAGGGATTCCTTATTTCCCGCGTAGGTCAGCTTGTCCAGGATCGTCACGGTGCAATCGGAGTGCTCCAGCAGATGCCGCACAAAGTTTGCCCCAATGAATCCGGCACCCCCAGTTACCAGGATCTTATTCATGAAATTCGCCTTACTTTGATGAGTTGGTGGTTGATGGGTCCATCCCGCCTTGCGGACGCAGATGCGGCTACGCTCCCAATTGCTGTAGCCGGATTTCCTTGAAGTCCACGGCCATGCCAGCCGGATGGAGAGTCAGCAGGTTGAGATATCCGGCAGCAACCGGCCCGGAAATTTCTGCCGATAGTGTCCCTTGGCCTGCCACATCGACGTTGAGCCGGGTATCGGTTGCGGTGATGCGCAGGGGTATCCACTGGTTCGCCACGAAGGTCAATTGCCCCCTGCGGCCCAGGGCTTTTTGCCCGTTGTCGCGGGCTTGCCAGATGGAGGCTTCGCCGGAACTCTCAAGCTGCAGATGAAAGCCGCTGCGTTGGCTCTTCTCGAAGGCGCGATAGGGGGTGTCGTTCGGCGTCCCAAAGGACAATCCGGCGATTTGCCTCTCGTCGCCTATCGTTGGCCAGCGGATCTGCGCTTCCAAAACCCATTCGCCTTGGCGCAGGCTGGCCATGGATCCTAGACCGTAGCTTGCCTTGCGTCTGCCCGCAAGGCGCAGCGCCCCCTGTTCGGGAAGGAACTGCGGCTGTGATTTCCAGGTCAGCACGTCGGGCAGGTCGCCCGCGGCGCGTCGCCCGGAGGCAAACGTGTCATGGGAGTCGGCGAGTTCCACCGGCGTGCCGGTTACATACGGAAAGTTCGAACACATCATGCCGGCGACTCCTTGCGCCCGCAAGGACTGCATCTGGGAGCGTGTGTGCACTTCCCAGACGATGACTGGCTTACCCGTGGACACCGCGCGGCCAATGACCAGCTCATCTGCCGAATCATGGATGCCAATGGCATCAAATTCGCCGGCCAGCTTTTCGATTTGGTCAAAATTCTGCGGGGCGAAGTAGCCCCACGTCAGGTAGTTTGCCTCCGCGGCGGCTCGATGGCTTGCCCCGGTGGCTTCCATTTTCCAGACCACCGACTCTTCGCCTACCGGCGAGTCCTTGAGCGCTTGGAGCAGCTCCACGGTGTTCTTGCCCGTTTTGTCTTCGATGAAGAGAATCGCCTTGCCGGCAAGTTCCTCTAGCACCTGCGACAGCCGCGGGATCGGCTCGCTGGGGGTATACGGTCCCAGCCAGAGCCGCGCGTCATTTCGGTACTCGGCGAGTTCCGCAAGGGTGAGGTTCTCGATCAGGACATCTTTTCCGCAGAGCCTTTCCAAACTTGAGTCGTGGTGGCAGACAAAGTGCCCGTCTGCCGTGCGTTGCACGGATAATTCAACCGCCGAGGCGCCGTGCGCGACCGCTTCGCGGTAGGCGTGCATGGTGTGCTCGGTCCAGTTGTCTCCCGAACCTCGATGGGCGATGAAGAACGAGGCGGAGTTCAGTAGATTTTGTGCGCCACGTTCACTGGCCTTGAGCCCGTTCACGCTTGACGCATTGCTGCATCCGGCGAGGCTCACCAGGCCAACTACCCCCAAAAAGGTCCTGCGTGTAAGCAGCGTCCCCTGCCTTGCTAGCTGTTCCACAAGCTCATCCCCCATCAGAGCTGTCGAATCACATGTCCCTTGGCCGGCCCGCACCGGGGCACTAAATTCCTACTGGGCCAGCACCTCCAGGTTGTCGAACATTGCGGTATTCGGAGCGTTCGTTGCCGACCCCGACAGGTACATCCGCAGGCCGATTCCCGCCGGAGTTTGCAATCCGGCGGCCGAATCGCTGGCCGTCACCTGCCAGGCGCCGGGCTCGGCGTCGCTAGCCGCCCAGACCTTGCCAGACAGTGCGCTCGGATTGCCGCCGGCAACCGCTATCTTTGCCTTGAGCTGCTGTCCGGCCTCGTAGCCAAAGGCGGGCTGGTAGTCGGTGTCGAGGATGGTTTCTGCGCCGTCGAGTACCCGCGCCAGCTGTATGCGCGCCCCGCCATCATTCATGAGATGGATCTTCAGGTAGTACTGGTTGGACGCACTGGCATAGCGCGGCGAGAAGTACAGGTAGGCGCCGCCGCCGGTCAAGGGCTTTTCCATCGCCACCTCCACGGTCGCGGTAACCTGGGCGCTGGCTAGCGGCGGGAGGTAGACCCGCGGCCCGGAACCCGGATTGCCGGCGATCAACTTGCCGACGCCATCGGAGACTTCGGTCGCGGCCGCGACCGTGGCGCGCGTCCAGTCCCCGCCGATGTCCGCGGTTCCCCACCCGCCGGTGACCTCACGGGTGAAGGCATCGGCGGCCAACGGTCCGGCGGGCAGCTCGACCTCGATGCTCTGGGTGGTCGTATCGCTTAGTCCCCCGGGATCCGTGACGGTCAGGCCGATCTGGTAGGTTCCGGGCGCGGCGTAGCCGTGGGATGTGCTCTGGCCGGTGGCCGGCTGGCTGCCGTCGCCGAAGGTCCACTCATAGGCCAGCTCATCCCCGTCGGGATCGCTGCTCGTACTTCCGTCCAGGTCGACGGTCAAGCCGCTGGCCGTGGCCTCGAAGGCCGCTTGCGGTGCCCGGTTGGGTTCCGGGGGCGCCGTGATGGAAACGCTGCGCGTGCGTTGATCCGTAGCTCCTGCCGAATCGGTGACCACAAGTTCCACCTGGTAGTCCCCCGGCTCGGCGTAGCTATGCGTCGCGGTGACTCCGGTGGCGGTGGCTCCGTCCCCGAAGTCCCAGGCATAGGACTCGATCGTCCCGTCCGGGTCGGTGGATTGCGCGGCGTCCAACGCAAGGTCGAATCCGTCGACGCTGAATTCATATTCGGCCTGCGGGCTGATATTCGCCGCCTGGCCGAGTCCGGCCTGGTAGTGGTTGGCGATCGTGGCGGCATCCAACTGCTTGTCATAAATGGCCACCTCATCGAGGTACCCGGCAAAGCCGCTGGTCGGTGCGGAGCTCCAGCCCCGCACCCGGTCTTGGCCCAGACGCCAGAACCCGTCAAGTTCCAACGCCGTGGTGGTGCTGGCACGGCTCGCTACCTGTGCGCCATCAACATAGAGGCGCATGCCATCCTCGCCGAGGGTGGAGACCACATGATGCCAGTTGTTATCGGTATAGATCAGCGGTGAGGTAATGACCCGCTTGGTTCCCCGCTCGGTGACCCCGAAGCTCAGCCGCCCGAGGTCGTTGAGGTAGGTCAACCGGTCGTGGTCCGTGGAATTTCCGGTCAGCCCGTTGCCGAAGCCGATCAACCGTCCGCGCTGCGTCAAACCGGCCTTGACCCACAGTTCGGTGCTGAATTCCTGGGGTCGCGTGCGACGGGTGGTGTCTTGCACCGCGCCGCTTCCCAGGCGCAGGCTCTGCCCGGAGCCCCCGGCAATCGCGGTGGATCCGTCCAGGGTTGCGCCTCCGGTGACCTGCGGATCGTCGCTGTGCGCGGCGTCGATCAGCACCGAACCATCGGCGGGGCTGATTGGCCAGTAGTTCACCGGCCCGTCCGCCTTGACCACCTGCTCATAGCCGCTGCTTGGCGCATCTTGCGCAGCGACGGTGATGTTCGCCGTGGCGCTTCGCGCCTCACGGCCGTTGGGGTCGGTGACAAACACCCGGTAGTTGTGGGTGCTGCCCGGAGCCAGATCCTGATCGATGTAGCTAAGCCCCTGCCTGCTCCAGAAGGTTGAATCGGCGGTGAAGGTCTTCACCGGATTCGCGATGTTCCCGTCCCTGATCACCTTGTAGGTCAACGTCTTGTTGTCCATGTCTTCGGCCGCTTGCCATTGCAGGCGCACCTCTCCGGATTGCGTTGAGCTCGCGTTGATCTGGAAGTCCTGGCCAAAGGGCAACGGGCCGCGCAGATTCGGAGCCTGGTCGCTGTAGGTGAATCTGGTCAGTCCCTGCTGGCCTTGATAATTGGCCGTGCGGAATTCCCCACCGTAGACGATGTACTCGTCGTTGCCGGTCACGCTCCACGGCCCTTGGTTCTGGCCGGTATAGGTTCCGGTGTTCAGCGCCGGGAACCAGTTTTGCAGCTGCGGATGCTCCAGACCTTCAAAGTTGGTATACCCATGGATCTCACGGTCGATAATTCCCGTGCTCACCTTGCTGAAGCTCATGGCCCGTTGATAGGTCCAGCTGGGCTCTTGGGCAAAGCCACCGATATTTCCGCAGTAGTGCGGATGCCCGGCGATATACACCTGGTCCCCGGCCGGGTGCACCGAGTAGGTGTCCCCATGGCAGTCCTCGAGCCAATGGGTCTCGAGGTCGTTCCACTTGATGGCGACCACGCCTTCGAGCGTATTGGTGCGCCCGAAAGTAAAGCCGCTGGCGTAGAAGGTGTCTTCATCGCTGGCGATCGAAGTAATCGATCCGTTGCTTCCGCCGTTTCGGACGTATGCGGCGGCCGGGTAGGAATACTTTTCGGCCGTATCGGTATTGATGACGGCCAATCCGCTGGCGTTATCGGTGGTCGAGTTGACCGCGGTGAACTGGCCACCGATGGCAAGTTTGCTGCCGTCCGGAGAGAGCGCCAGGGAATCGACCTTTCCTCCGGTAACCACCGTGCGCATTGCCAGCAGGGCGGCGTCGCTGGCCCGGACCGCGGCTACCTGCTCGCGCCAGGCCTGCCCGAGGCGGAAGAAGCTACCGCCCAGGTAGACTTCGGTTTCGGTCGCGACGATCGCCCGGACGGAATTCGAGGGCTGCGGATCGAAGTTCGGGATTCTCGCGCCGCTTTGCGGATCCAGCGCGACCATGCGTGTTGCGCCCTGGCCGTTCAAAGCCGTGAAGTCCCCGCCCACGTAGAGCCGCGTTCCATCCGGAGAGGCGGCCAGCGAAAGCACTTGGGCGTTGAACGCGGGGGCGAAGCCGCCGATCAGTTCGCCTGTGCGGATGTCGTAGGCCAGGATGTTGTTCCGCGGCGTTTCCTGGGTTCCCGGCGCGGCCCCGGCAGGTCTTGCCGTGCTGAAGCTTCCACCTGCGTACACCACGTCACCGATGACTACCTGGCTCCACACCACGCCGTTGATTTGCACCGTCGGCAGCGCATCGGCGGTCACCGTGACGGGGGTGGCAGGATCGTTCGGATCGGACGGCGAGCTATCAGCCAGCGCGCTGGGCGCTCCGCTAATGGTGATGCTTCCGGCCAGCGCGAGGGCACCGACCATGCCGATCACGCGTTGCCCAAGTTTGGTGGCCCGTACAGCTTTCATCGTGTTACCTCACCGCTGAGTAGTTGAACTTCATCTGTACTGCCGGTCTCGAACTCCACGAGCACGTTCTCGATATCCGTGGCAGCGGCCGCGAAGATGTACACGGCCTTGCTCGATTCCTTAGGCGCAAGCTCCGGGTCCAGATTCTTGGCGCGCGAATCGTTGAGCGCCGCAGCCGGGGTCTTCTCGGCTCCGTAGTAGAGTCGCACTTGTGCTTGGGCCAGGTCCAGCTGTTCGTCGCCGCGATTGGTGACGGTGATTTCCACTAAAGTCGCGGCGCCCGCTATTTCGCCAATGCCATTGGCTTCGCCTTTGACAGATGCAATGCGCGAGATGCTCATTTGTGCTTCGGGACCTGCGCTCACCGGCTTATCAAGTGCTACCTTCGAAGCAGATTTGGGATTTTTCTCCGCTGCCTCGGAGTCTTTGCCGACCTTGAGTCCGCCCTCAGCCTTCTTCCACTCAGCCGGAGCCTTGCGGGGCTCAGCCTCTGTTGGCCCCTGGGTTTTATCCGTGGCTTTCGAATTTGGTGATTGCTTCGCGGCGCGGTCGCTGGCTCCTGCCTTTTCGGGCGCTCGGGTTTCACCCGCAGCTGGTAATTTCTCAGGCTCGGTTGTGCCTGGAACGCTGATCTGATTGGCCTGCTGCAAGGAGTGGTCAGCCGCGGCGCATCCGTTCAACGCCAGTGCCGATGCGGACAAAACGATTGAAAGGACAATCCAGCTTCTTGCTGGAGGCGTTGGCCGTCCCGTGCGTAACCAGGTATTTTTCATTTCAATTACCTGAGGATCTCTGAGCAAAGCTGGCCCGGCACTGGGAAACGCTCAAGGATCCCGAGGCGAGCCGCGCCCGTGAACCGGAGCATTGATTGACGAGAGGAAGACACTCGAAATTTCTCCACTCGAGCGGTGCCACGCCGGCGCAAGACACATCGCGCAGTCTCGGGCTGAGACAGAACGGTTTGACGCCCCACGCGGGCCGGCTCGAAAGCGCCGGCAGCATATCCAATAAACATTAGTTCCCCCAAGAAATAGCTCACAGAGCAAGCGGCGAAATTCCCAAAATAGCGGCTGCTGGTCCCCACGGGCCGCAACTCCGTCGAATTTCTGACGGACTGTGCATCCTTCGAATATTAGCTACCGGTAATCGTGGTTCCCGGTTAACGCTGAGTGAAGCCCCGCGAAGGTTGCGAGCGTTGGTCACGCCTGCCATCGGAGCCAGAAATTATTGCTGTGCTACGGAGCGTAGGCGCTAAGAGGCTCCACATGCCGAGTGGTTGGTCCGGCCCGCAGCGATTCCGAAAGGATCCATGCGCACCGAAATTGGTCGCGCCACACGATCACAGGAAAGTTTTTTGGTTGCACGCTATTCCCCCAAGAATCTCAACAACGCTATTTTCGTACACAGAAAGTCCACGAACCCTAACGGCCCCACCCGTACAGCGTCCGATGCACTACTTCCAATAAGCTTCTTCTTAGACTAATTAACAGGATTTAAATTATCATGGGTAATTGACTACTCATTCTGCGCATAAAATACTTGCATTAGAAGAAAATCATTCCAGCTTAAACGCCTGAGACGGCACGCTAGGTCGAGTCTGCACTTCGCAACTTGTTCTTTATGTACTAGTCAAGCGGCATAGGGCAAAACCTGATCGAATATTTTCGCGTTTCCTGAACGCTTTTCCCTTTGCCGCGGAATCCAATTTTGCCTCACATTTAATGATTTCCATTGGTACCATCTGCGTATGAGGGGAATAATTTTAGCTGGGGGAACCGGGTCGCGATTGCACCCAATTACACAGGGGATTTCAAAACAGTTGGTACCTGTGTACGACAAGCCAATGATCTACTATCCGCTGTCGACTCTTTTGTTGGCAGGGATCCGGGATATTTTATTGATAACCACACCGAACGATGCGGAACAGTTTAAAACGCTGCTAGGCGACGGAAGCCATTTTGGGGCAAAACTTTCGTACGCCGTCCAGGATTCGCCGGACGGCCTGGCACAGGCCTTCATCATCGGGCGCGAGCATATCGGCAACGATTCGGTGGCACTGATCCTGGGCGACAACATCTTCCATGGGCCTGGTTTTGGAACAAAATTGCAGAACTACAACAACCGCCAGGACGGCGCGACCATTTTTGGCTACTGGGTCAAGGATCCGTCGGCATACGGCGTTGTCGAGTTTGACGGGGATGGCAATGCCATTTCCCTTGAAGAAAAACCTCGGCAACCGCGCAGCCACTACGCTGTTCCAGGGCTGTATTTCTACGACAATACGGTGATTGAAAAGGCAAGCACGCTCAAGCCGTCGGCGCGCGGCGAATTGGAAATAACCGACATCAATCGGCTGTACCTCGAAGACGGACAGCTGCAGGTCAACGTGCTAGCGCGCGGCACCGCCTGGTTGGACACGGGAACCTTCGATTCGCTCAACGATGCGTCCAATTTTGTGCGAACCGTCGAGGCCCGCCAGGGCCTGAAAATTGGGGTTCCAGAAGAAGTCGCATGGCGTCAAGACTTCATCGATGACCAAGAGCTTCGCTCTCGTGCAGCCACCTTGGGCAAGAGCGGCTATGGTGCGTATCTCAACGGACTGCTGGATCATGAATTCGTAGACCCTTGGCACTAGGCACCTGTGCCATTGCGATGCTTTGTTGACGTTGATTCGTACGTCATTGAGTGAATATTGATGTATCGGCAGTTCAATGCCTCGCAAGAAACGAAGCTGCGAGCAAAATGGCCATGGGCCGGGTCAGCTTTCTCAAGTGACCCGGCCCATGGCCAGTTATTCGCTATTGCGTGGCTAACCGTGAGCTTAGCGAGCTACGGAACCATCCACGTAGTCATCCGAGGAGGAATCGGAGATCCAGGAGAACAGCGAGCGCAGTTCGCGGCCGGTGGTCTCGATTGGGTGCTCTTCGCCCTTCTTGCGCAGTGCCTTGAATTCCGGGGCACCGGCCTTCTGGTCTTCCATGAAGCGGGTGGCGAAGGCGCCGGACTGGATATCGGCCAGCACAGCCTTCATGTTTTCCTTCACCTCTGGGGTGATCACGCGTGGGCCGGAGACGTAGTCGCCGCACTCAGCGGTGTCGCAGACGGAGTTGAATGTGTTGCGCGCCACGATATGATTTGTTGAAGAGCACGTCGACCACTCGAAGAAATATTGCATGCGCAGAGGACAGACGGGATTTGACTGATTTGAATAGCACCGTCTCCCCTGGTACTTCGCAGAAGTATTTTAACGTCGTTGACACGACTGGTTGGGAAAAAATAACCACCGAACCAGCCGGTGCTGAAGTCAAACATGTGCTGGCTGATCCAACAGACCCCGCAAAGCGTTGGTTCTTCAAAAACAATACTGTGGACAAACAGATGCGTTATGGTGAAGACTTCGCTGAACTGATTGCTTGCCACCTTGCACCGATGCTCGGGATCGCAAGTGCCACCGTGCAACTTGCCATCCACGATGATGTCGAAGGGGTAATCTCACTCGATGTCAGCCCTCGCGGACTGGATCTCACACATGGTGCCGCGTGGCTGCCGACGCACGGAATTGACGATTTCATATATGGCGACAAATTTCGAAAAGGCCATTCACTAGCCAACATCAAGAAGTCGCTGGTGGGTGTACTTCCACCTCCCAGTGATTTGTACCCGGATGGATTAACCGGCTTTGATGCATTTGCGGGAATGTGCCTATTCGACGCGTGGATCGCAAATCAAGATCGACATGAAGAGAATTGGGCTGTACTTAGGCCAATGATCCAGCGACCAGATCTAAAAGTACGCCTCAGTCCCGTCTACGATAATGCCAGCAGTCTAGGCTTCAATTTAAGTGAGGACCGGCTGAAATTCATGCTCGAAGATTCGGAAAGCTACCGCGTAGAATCATGGTGTGCCAAAGCCAAAGCCAATCGATTGGAACGTGTTGGTGCCGACCATCAACGGTTAGGGCTGGTTGATGCAGCGGAGCAAGCGCTATCCCTTTGCACCGAATCGGGAAGAAAACACTGGACGGATCGTTTGCATACGGTTGACCTGACCCAGGCACGAGCAATTGCTCACCAAATCCCCAAAATGTCCGATGCCCGGCGTACATTTGTAGACAAGGTAATCACTGTGAATCTAGGAAGGATACAAGATGTCTGTACAAAGCTCGCCTAGACTATTGTCTTCCAAGGTTCTAGGTTCTCACGAAGTGAGTGTTCTTGCCGTCACTTGGCAGCATCCGTTTAACCGCCGCATCAGTGTCATAGGTCTTTTGGCAAAATCCCTTCGCGGAACCTACCGCTTTGATTATGTTCAAAACGTTCTTAGCATAGAAGACTTTCAACCGTTACTCGGGTTCTCTGACCTATACAGTTCCTATGAAGCTGCTACGCTTTTTCCGTTGTTCGCTCAACGTGTCATGGATCCGCGCCGTCCTGACTATACAAATTTCATTACTTCGTTGGGTCTAACTGACAGTCCTTCGCCTTGGGAACAGCTGAGTCATTCCGGCGGACGTCGAGCTGGAGATACACTGCAGTTACTTCCCGTCCCGGTCCCTGTCGAAGGAGAAATGGATACGTGGGAATTTTCTTTCCTCGTACATGGAATGCGTCATATCGCGGGGAGCGCTCGGATCTTAAATGGTCTTGAGGTGTCAGTGACTCGTGAACAGCAAGAACTCGCGATAAAATCTTTAACTCGTGGCGCTGAAGTTTCGTTAGTACAGGAACCTTCTAACCCTAAAAACGAACTTGCAATTCTGGTTTCCGACAAAAACCGCATTCCACTTGGCTACGTACCGGATCTGTTTACTTCAGATCTAGCCACGCTTGGCCTAAGCAACTTGTCATGCACTATTGAAGTTGTCAACGGACCTGACGCACCATGGCACATGCGCCTTGTTGCGAAATTACGATGCAAGGCACCTGCGGGCTTCCAATTCTTTACTGATACGTCGTGGCAAACCTTGGCTAGTAGCTAAAAATATCTTGCAATAATAGCTGATCAGTTTTCGCTCTAGTAGGCAAAAAAGTGCAACACGATTGAAAGAGTTCTAGCATCTGCATTGATGCCAGAGCTCTTTCTAACTCGAGGAGCAAAGGAATTAAATAAACGACATCATTTGTCGCATATTCCAGTTGTCCACTTGACAGGTTTTCAGCGGCCCAGTTACTTGTGCGGACGGAGCCTTTGTCGATGTGTACACCCAGTACCCTCTCTAAGAGAGGCTGCAGTGAGTGGCTGATGTTTTGGTTCCGCCACAATATCTTGGAGGCGATTTTTGTGCACGCAGAATTTTTTGCGTCGACTCCCCACGCCGATTTCATAAAAGCCAAATCAAATGGCGCGTGGTGGAGTACTTTACGAATTGAAGCCATCTCAAGGATTTGGCAGACCTGCGTTGCAAGCTGACCGTGGTTGACCCGGACAAGATGGGTTCCCACGTTCGGTGAATACAGTTGGACAAGAGCTAACTTATCCGATAGCCAATTCAGCCCAGTTGTCTCAGTGTCACATGCAACTATCTGCTCTGTTCGGAAACGTTCAAATACTTCCGTGGGGAGATCACCATCATGTAGCTGAACCATGTATCAGAGTCTATGTCTAGATAATGAAGAAGATGAAAAGGAAACGTCAGCGACACCCGAAGAATCAAGTTCAGGTGCCGCTGACGTTCGGTGCTATTCAGCGTTATAGTTGCGAAGCTTAGCGAGCTACGGAACCATCCACGTAGTCATCCGAGGAGGAATCGGAGATCCAGGAGAACAGCGAGCGCAGTTCGCGGCCGGTGGTCTCGATTGGGTGCTCTTCGCCCTTCTTGCGCAGTGCCTTGAATTCCGGGGCACCGGCCTTCTGGTCTTCCATGAAGCGGGTGGCGAAGGCGCCGGACTGGATATCGGCCAGCACAGCCTTCATGTTTTCCTTCACCTCTGGGGTGATCACGCGTGGGCCGGAGACGTAGTCGCCGTACTCGGCGGTGTCGGAGATCGACCAGCGCTGCTTGGCGATGCCGCCTTCCCACATCAGGTCGACGATCAGCTTCAGCTCGTGGAGCACCTCGAAGTAGGCGATCTCTGGCTTGTAGCCAGCTTCGGTGAGAACTTCGAAGCCGTACTGAACCAGCTGCGAGGTGCCACCGCAAAGCACGGCCTGCTCGCCGAACAGGTCGGTTTCGGTCTCTTCGGTGAAGGTGGTCTCGATGACACCGGCACGGGTGCCGCCGATGCCCGCTGCGTAGGACAGTGCCAGTTCCTTGGCGCCGCCGGTGAAGTTCTGCTCCACTGCGATCAGGTCGGGAATGCCGCGGCCTGCTTCGAATTCGCGGCGTACGGTGTGGCCCGGTGCCTTCGGAGCTACCAGGGCAACGTCAACGTTGGCTGGTGGCTGGATGAAGCCGAAGCGGATGTTGAAGCCGTGGCCGAAGAACAGGGCGTTGCCCTCTTCGAGGTGCTCGGCGATCGACTCTGCGTAGACCTGGGCCTGGACCTGGTCCGGGGTCAGGATCATGATGACGTCTGCCCACTTGGCGGCCTCGGCCACGGTGGCGACCTTCAGGCCTTCGGCCTCGACCTTGGCGCGGGACTTGGAGCCCTCTGCCAGGCCGACGGTGACGTCCACGCCGGAGTCGCGCAGGCTCAGTGCGTGTGCGTGGCCCTGGGAGCCGTAGCCAATGACGGCTACCTTGCGACCCTGGATGATTGAGAGGTCGGCGTCGTC
This sequence comes from Glutamicibacter sp. AOP38-B1-38, assembly GCF_052377485.1. Lineage (NCBI taxonomy): Bacteria > Bacillati > Actinomycetota > Actinomycetes > Micrococcales > Micrococcaceae > Glutamicibacter > Glutamicibacter sp. AOP38-B1-38. The sequence continues at coordinate 128,867 of NZ_JBQSWU010000010.1, forward strand.
TTCGTAGTACATATCAGCCACTGTGATTGCTCCTTAGGTTTTCTTCGAATAAGAAGTTTGTTATTGAAAGTTCTGGAAATTTGCGTGGTGCCGTTTAGGCGGAGAGGGTTTTCAGTGCCCTGTCCGACATCGACTTGGCGCCGCGTCCTACCGCTAGGGTACCGGCCTGGACGATCTCGCGGATGCCGAAGGGTTCGAGCACCGCCAGCAGCGCATCGATCTTCCCCGCATTGCCGGTGGCCTCGATGACCAGCGAGTCCTGAGCCACGTCGATGACGGAGGCGCGGAAGAGCTCGGCGGCCTGGGTAACCTGCAGGCGAGTTGCCGCATCTGCGCGTACCTTGACCATGATGTGATCGCGCTGCACCGAGGTTTCCGGCAGCAGCTCGACGATCTTGATGACGTTGATCAGCTTGTTCAGCTGTTTGGTGACCTGCTCCAGGGAGTCCCCTTCGGCGTCCACCACCACGGTCATGCGGCTGATTCCCTCGATTTCGGTGGGACCCACCGCGAGCGAGTGAATGTTGAACGCACGGCGGGCGAAAAGGCTGGCGACTCGGGTGAGTACGCCGGGAACGTCTTCGACGAGTACCGACAACGTATGCTTTGCCATGTTCTAGTCCTCCTCTTCCCACTCTGGGGTCATGCCCTTGGCAAACTGGATCTGGTCATTGCTCACTCCGGAAGGCACCATTGGCCACACCATGGAGTCCGCGGAGACCACGAAATCGATCACCACTGGGCGGTCATTGATTGCAAGTGCCTGCTGGATGGTGGCATCGATGTCTTCGTCGCGTTCGCAACGCAGGCCCACGCAGCCATAGGCATCGGCAAGCTTCACGAAGTCCGGGACCCGTGCGGTGCCGTGGCCGGTGTTCAAATCGGTGTTGGAGTAGCGCGATTCGTAGAACAGCGTCTGCCACTGGCGGACCATGCCCAGCGAGGAATTGTTGATGATGGCGACCTTGATGGGGATCTGGTTGATCACGCAGGTGGCCAACTCCTGGTTGGTCATCTGGAAGCAGCCGTCCCCGTCGATGGCCCACACCACACGGTCCGGCTGGGCGACCTTGGCACCCATGGCCGCGGGTACCGAGTAGCCCATGGTGCCCAAGCCGGCGGAATTCAGCCACGAGCGCGGGCGCTCGTACTTCACGAACTGCGCCGCCCACATCTGGTGCTGGCCAACGCCCGCCACGTAGACGCCCTCGGGGCCGGTCAGCGCGCCGATGCGCTCGATGACGTTCTGCGGCGCGGAAAGCCCGTCGTGGGTTTCGGTGTAGCCAATCGGGTAGGTTTCGCGCAGCCGGTTGAGCAGGCCCCACCAGCTGGTCAGATCCTGCGGCGGGTCCGCTTCGAAGCGCGTGGTGCACGCTTCCTGCAGCTGCGGGATGATTTCATCCAGCGAGCCGACAATCGGCACGTCCGCGGTGCGGTTCTTTGAGATTTCGGCCGGGTCGATATCCGCGTGGATCACCTTCGCGTTGGGTGCGAAGGAGGAGAGCACGCCGGTGACGCGGTCATCGAAGCGCGCGCCCAGGGTGATCAGCAGGTCGGCCTGCTGCAATGCGGTCACCGCGGAGACCGCGCCGTGCATGCCTGGCATGCCCACGTGCTGGGTGTGCGAATCCGGGAAGGCGCCGCGCGCGGTGAGCGTGGTGACCACCGGGGCGTTGATGAACTCGGCGAAGGCTTTCAGTTCCTCATGCGCGTTGGCTTTGATCACGCCGCCGCCGACGTAGAGCACCGGGCGGCTGGCGCCGGCGATCAGTTTCGCCGCTTCGCGCAGCTGCTTGTTGTGTCCCTTGGTGACCACGCGGTAGCCGGGCAGGTCCACCTTCGGCGGCCAGGAGAAGGTCATGTCTCCCTGCTGGGCATCCTTGGTGATATCCACCAGCACCGGACCGGGCCGGCCGGTCTGCGCGAGGTAGAAGGCACTTGCCATAACCCGCGGGATTTCTTCCGGGTCGGTCACCAGGAAGGCATGCTTGGTAATCGGCATGGTGATGCCGACAATGTCGGCTTCCTGGAATGCGTCCGAGCCGATGAAGGCGCTGTGCACCTGGCCGGTGATTGCCACCATCGGCACCGAGTCCATATTGGCATCGGCTAGCGCGGTGACGAGGTTGGTGGCGCCCGGACCGGAGGTGGCGATGCACACGCCGACTTCTCCGGAAACCATGGCGTAACCCTGTGCGGCATGGCCTGCACCCTGTTCGTGGCGGACCAGGATGTGATTAATCTTGGTCGAATCCATCAGTGGATCATAGGTGGGAAGGATGGCCCCGCCTGGTAATCCGAAGACGTCCTTGACGCCCAGTTCTTCCAGTGAGCGGACGATGGCTTGTGACCCCGTCATCTTTGTGGCAGCGACGATAGTATTCGGACCCTGTACCGGGTTCGAAGCTTCCACGACGGAAGAGACAGCGGTGGCGGCATCCTTTGATCGATTAATTGATTTCGCAACCGAGGCCGGATTGGCTGGTGTTACGTTGCTCATCGGGATCCTTTCCTGATCTATCTCTTCGTTTGCGCATAAAAAACGCCCCGCGGCCGTCACTGTTGACGAAAGGGGGCTGGCGCGTTACCGACGTTCTGTCCTGGCGGACAACGTTTCAGGCTTCGCGCCTGATAACTAGTAGAACCTCGGAGGTTGTTTGCATATCTCTAGTTTTCTCCACCGGGAGGTAAAGAGCAACTAGAAACCCCTTGTATCTCATTATACGAGATGGATGTCCATTGGTTGGACGCTTTGGCGTCCAACCAATGGATCACACGTGTTTTTACTTAGCCGCAGTAGGCGCCGGTTGACGCCGAGTTGACCAGCTTCGCGTACTTGGCCAGCACACCGGTGGTGAACTTGGCAGGCAGCGGCTCCCAGCCGACCTTGCGGGCTTCCAGCTCGGCTGGCTCAACCAGCAGGTCGAAGCTGCGCGCCTCGATGTCCACGCGGATCTTGTCGCCGTCCTGGACGAAGGCGATGGGCCCGCCGTCCACGGCTTCGGGGGCCACGTGTCCGATGCACAGCCCGGTGGTGCCCCCGGAGAAGCGGCCATCGGTGAGCAGCAATACGTCCTTGCCCAGGCCTGCACCCTTGATGGCGCCGGTGATGGCGAGCATCTCGCGCATTCCCGGCCCGCCCTTGGGTCCTTCGTAGCGGATGACCACTACGTCGCCGGCCTGGATCTTGCCCGCATCGAGCGCCTCGATGGCACTCTGCTCGCGTTCGAAGACGCGCGCTGCGCCCTCGAAGACGTCCGCGTCGAAGCCGGCGGACTTCACGACCGCGCCTTCCGGGGCCAGCGAGCCGTGCAGCACGGTCACCCCGCCGGTCTTGTGGATCGGGTTGTCCATGGCGCGCAGGATCTTGCCATCTGGATCCGGTGGGGCAATGTGCTCGAGGTTCTCCGCCATGGTCTTGCCGGTGACGGTCAGGCAGTCACCGTGCAGCAAGCCGGCATCCAGCAGCGCCTTCATGACCACCGGCACCCCGCCGATGCGGTCCAGGTCGTTCATCACGTAGCGGCCGAAGGGCTTCAGGTCCGCCAGGTGCGGGACCTTGTCGCCGATGCGGTTGAAGTCGCTCAGGGTCAGCTCGACCTCGGCTTCGCGGGCAATGGCCAGCAGGTGGAGCACCGCGTTGGTGGAGCCGCCGAAGGCCATGGTGACGGCGATGGCGTTCTCGAAGGCCTTCTTGGTCAGGATGTCGCGGGCGCGGATGCCCTTGCGCAGCAGTTCCACCACCGCCTCGCCGGACTTGTGCGCAAACATGTCGCGGCGGCGGTCGGCCGAGGGCGGGGCCGCCGAGCCCGGCAGGGACATGCCCAGCGCCTCGCCGATGGAGGCCATGGTGTTCGCGGTGTACATCCCGCCGCAGGCTCCTTCGCCCGGGCAGATGGCCCGTTCGATGCGGCCCAGGTCTTCTTCGCTCATCTTGCCGGCGGCGCAGGCGCCCACGGCTTCGAAGGCGTCAATGAGGGTGACGTCCTTTTCGGTGCCGTCCTCCAGCTTCACCCAGCCGGGCATGATCGAGCCGGCGTAGAGGAACACCGAGGAGAGGTTCAGCCGGGCGGCGGCCATCAGCATGCCCGGCAGCGACTTGTCGCAGCCGGCCAGGAGCACCGAGCCGTCCAGGCGTTCGGCCATCATGACAGTCTCGACGGAGTCGGCGATGACTTCACGGGAGACCAGGGAGAAGTGCATGCCCTCGTGGCCCATCGAAATGCCATCCGAGACCGAGATGGTGCCGAACTGCATGGGGAACCCTCCGCCTGCATGAACACCTTCTTTGGCGCCTTGCGCCAATCGGTTCAGCGAAAGATTGCAAGGAGTAATTTCATTCCACGAACTGGCAATGCCAATTTGCGGCTTGGCGAAGTCATCGTCTCCCATGCCGACCGCACGCAACATGCCGCGTGCTGGGGCAGCGTGGATACCATCGGTGACCACACGTGAACGTGGTTTGATATCTGGGGCTGTATCCTGGCTCATATTTGAGATTCTAGTAGTCAATATGACCAATTGGACAACCCATGACGCGACAATGACATATTTCGCTATGCGAGGAGACTGATCAATTTGTCCATCAAAGTCGGTAGAGTGGAACTTATGGACCCACGCCCAGACGAAAATCCTACCGACCACGTCAAGCGCCTCCTCCATGAGGCCTTTGACTCGCAGATCCCGAACTTCGCCAGCTATAACTTGGTGGCAGGTACCGGCATCGCCGGTTCGGGAGGCTTGAAGGTCATTGGATATCGACGTCAGCCAGCGGAACTAGTCCTCGCACCGGTTTCTTCAACTGATCTGTCCGCATCAGAAGCGGCCATCACCATCAACAACACCAACGTCAATCAGCTGGCATTGCTCAGCGATGGCGGTTACGAAGTTGCCACGTCCACCGGACGCGTCTTCCGTTTTGCTATCCCCGGGACCCCGAGCATTGACGTGCATGTTGATGATGCGGTCAGCGTTGGTGCGGTCATCGATCAACAAATTGATGCGCGGGATTTCGCTGATTTCATGGATCACTTCATGAATACCATCGAGGGTACCGAAAGCTTCGTTTAAGCGACGTTCTTTTTTCACTGCATTTACCGATGTGGCGCAACGACCTCTGGTCGTTGCGCCATTTCGGTGTTCAGGCGGAGATCACCGCACCGCCGAAGCCATACTCGAACTGAACCAAGCTAAGGCGGTACTCGGTTCAGCACTCCCTTGGCCCCGCAGGTCCCATCAATCACAGTCTCGGCATCGCTGTGCAGGGTGTGTAAAAGAATCAGATCTGCGCCGAAGTCACGCGGGTTTGGATAACCCGGAACCTGGGCTTCTCCTCAAGTGATGGGTCCGGCAAAGTGGCAATCAGGGAATCCAACGTCGGCTCCGGATTTGAGCAGCAAATCCATGATCTGCAGCGCAGGAGAACCCACTTGATCCACGGTGTCTGGTTGAGGGGATAAACCGATGACCAGCACCTTGGAATCGGACGTCACTTTTCCGGCATCTGCGAGCACACGCGCACAATGCTGCGCCACCTGATCAGCGCTGCAGCTTTAGCAAATTCTTCCGGCTCGGCAGTCAGCGTCAGCAGCTGCTCGTCCATCGCGTGGGCGTCCTCTTGTTTTCGAGCAACGATAAGCCCATGGACCCGCGGGACAGCTCAGCGAGTCGGGACTCAGAGGCATCAAAACCAAGCACCCGCTCTTTGGAGATGCACTGATTGTGAAGCGTCCGCACTCCGACGGGCCCCAACCCGATCACTGCGATGTCGTATTCAAATTTGTTGTCAATACGCGGATTCTCGCCTACAAATTCTTGCGGCGAGTCTCCGGTATCAACAACCTCCGACAGACCGAGTTTGCCTCGAATATTAAGTACGGTCATCACGCTTCCCCAAGAAGTCTCCAATATACCGTTCAGAATACTACGGTGCTCCCACTTTCCTTCGAACAGGCGCAGGGCCAGCGCAACGTTTCCTCTGTACTCCCCCAAAAGTGCACAGTGAGTTGACACCTGCCCAGCAAACTGTCGGTCCGTCCTGAAACAAGCTTGAACTGGTGCATGTCAAGTTGGCTAGTGCATCCGACGGGGAATATAGAAAACCCCATAGCGATGAAAGGAATGTGGGGTTAACCCCACGTTAAACGCATACTTCAAAGATGACGCTTCAACTACTATCTTGCGTACATGCGCCGTTTAGTGATGACCGCTCCGCGGTCAATTCTGGAACGTATCCAGGCTGTGTGCTGGTCTTCCCCAGTCGAACTCGATGTGCAAACACCGTATGGCATGGAAAACAAACCTTGCCACGGTCAAGTCATGTTTTCTTACTTTGAGCTTTTCTGTGCCGAGCTCCAGGAAATAATGTCAGTGCTTAGACCCCAACTGCAGTGCGCTCGAAACCAAGCCTT
>NZ_JBQSWU010000011.1:0-134036 GCF_052377485.1 Glutamicibacter sp. AOP38-B1-38
TGGCACACCTTGGAAACGGAGTTGTCATCTCTTCGTGGGACGCCCGTCCAGGCAGCGCCGCCGATGCCCCCAATGCCAACAGCATTGTCCAGCGGCGAAGCACGGACAACGGCGCCACCTGGGGCCCGCTCAGCACTATTGCCGCGGGATTCTCCGGCTCGGCAGCAGAAGGCAAATACGGCTATTCGGATCCAAGCTACGTGGTGGACCGAGAGGGCGGAAAGGTCTTCGCTTTCTTCGTGTACTCCAAAGACCAGGGCTTCCACGGAAGCGCCTGGGGCAATGACGACTCCAATCGCAATGTCTTGAGCGCAGCCGTGGTGCATTCAACGGATGCCGGGCTAACCTGGAGCGAACCACGGTTGATCACCGACGTAGTCAAACCCGGAGATAGTGCGGTCCCTGGGGCAGTGCGTGGGACATTCGCGACATCCGGCGAGGGTATTCAAGTCGCACGCGGGCCATATGCCGGACGCCTGATCCAGCAGTACGCCGGCGACGTCATGCAGCCGGACGGTTCACGATCCATCCAGGCATATTCGATCTATTCCGATGACCACGGAAAAACCTGGCAGCGCGGCGAATTCACCGGGCATTCGATGGATGAGAATAAAGTTGTCGAGCTTTCCGATGGGCGTATCATGCTCAACTCCCGCGATTCAGCCGGTGGCGGCTACCGAAAAGTTGCCGTCTCGGACGACGGAGGGCATAGCTATTCGAAGGTCGAACAGGACAAGAACCTTCCCGATCCAACAAACAACGCTCATGTGACGCAAATGCACCCAAACGCCGAAGCAAATAGCGCAGAGGCCAAGAAGCTGCTCTACACCGGCTCCAATTCCCAAACCGCACGTGAGAACGTTTCGGCACGAGTCTCCTGCGACGACGGCAAGACCTGGCCCGGCCTGCGCACCATCCGCCGCGGATTCTCCGCCTACTCGGTGGCTACCGCCTTAGACAAGGGACAGTTCGGTGTCTTCTTTGAGGCGAGCTACACCAACAACATGCAGTTCGCTTCCTTCGATGAACAGTGGCTGAACTACGTCTGTGCACCACTGTCTGCCGATGGCTTCAGCGCCGCGGCCGGAAGCACCCAGGATGTTGAAGTGACCATCACCAACCAGGAAAGCGAGCCGCTCTCCGGTTCGGTGCAGTTCGCTTCCTCCGAAAACTTCTCGGCGGAACCGGTGGATGTAGCGAACCTGCCAGCAGGCGAAAGCACTACGGTGGCGCTGCCGGTGGATATCGCCGCCGTGGCCAACGGCCGACAAAACCTTCAACTGCAGTTCATCACCGCCTCGGGCAAGACCTCGCAGGCTGTTGTGGAAACCGCCATCGCCGGCAGGGAAGTCACGGGCATCGAGGTCACTGGAAAACGTGGCGATGCCGACCGTGATCCAGCAGCGGATCCTTATCAGGTCGGGGAGAAACTTCCCTATCATTTCCTGGTGAAAAACACGGGGAATATCAACCAGTGGGTCGTTCCCACGGAAGGCAACTTTTCACCTTTTGCGGCCAAACCGGTAGGTGAGCCCAGCCCTTCGGGGAACTGCCGCTATTCGAACCTCGCCGCCGGCAAGTCTTATGCCTGCACTACCCCTGCCCACGAGGTAACCGCTGACGATGTAGCCGACGGATTCTTCGTCCCCGCAACTCATTGGACCTCGGGACGCTTGAATGAGTTCAATGCGATTGTTGACGAATACCAGATCACCGGGGACGAAGTGGACCTCCTTGAACGCAATCCCGGGCTGAGCATCTCGGTCGCCGAACCGGTATTCGTCGACAAGGACGATGATGGCTTCGCCTCCCTCGGTGACGTCGTTGCCTACGAACTCACAGTTTCCAACGAAGGCAACGTTCGGCTCACGGACCTGCAGGGGGCCGGAAATGATCTTTCCGCGCTGGAAGCCGGGCAATCCCAGACGGCGAGCGCCACCCGAAAGCTTTCCGCGTCGGATATCGAAGCCGGCACCCTCGACGCCTACACCGAGGTTTCGACGGCAAAAAATGGCTTGCGCCAGGTCGAAGCCCAGTACACTTTGGCCGCCACGCAGCTTCCGCAAGCGCCCCAGGACTCAGAGACCAGCCAACCGGCGCGTGCGGTGCTTTCGCACGATAACGGTTATGACACTGGCCTGAAGGACGGTGACTACACCGTCAGCATGAACCTGTGGTGGGGCGCCAATGCTTCACGATTCGTGCTGCTGGAGGACGGCGCGGAGATCTCCCGCCAAGAGCTCGAACCAAATTCGCCTACGGCCCAGCAGGCGACGGTAGACGTTGCCGGCAAGCCCAACGGGGTGTACGTCTACCAAGCCGTGCTCACCAATGCTGCCGGAACCACGAGGACCGAAGAGCTGGAGCTGGAGGTTACGGACGCCAACCCAGCGACGGGCGTGCTCAGCGGATCCGCCGAGAAGACCGGCGGGAGGGTTAACCTTGAGACCAACATATGGTGGGGCACCAATGCCAGCGGCTATCGCCTCTACGAGAATGGTGAGCTCGTCGACGAACAGGAGCTGAGGGTTGCTACCCCCGCAGCGCAAAAAGCCGTCACCGCATTGAGCCAGCGAGCACCCGGCACTTACCAGTACCAGGCGGTGCTGAGCAACGAGGTCGGAGAAACCAAGACCAAGATCATTGAAGTCAAGGTGCGCTAGCGGCGAAAGGCAATTTCTGGCGGTGACCCGGTAGCTGATCCACCGGGGCGCCGCCAGCTGCTGTTGCGCTAGCGGCGGGCGACCAGCTCGACCTCGAAACCGGCGGCGTCCGCTAGGTACGCGGCGTAGTGTTCTGCTCCTCCGGCATGCGGATGCTCCGCGGGGAACAGCAGCGTGAAGCCGTGCTCGAGCGCCTCGGCGGTCAGCTCATCGACCTGCGCGCGGCTTCCGGCATGGAACGCCAGATGGTTCATTCCCGGGGCGCAGCGTTGATGCGGGGCATCGATTACGTCCGGACCGGATTCGAGCACGATGTAGAAGTCCTGCTGCCGATAGCTGATGCCGCTGGCCCACGTGGATTCGACGTCGAATCCCAGGCGCAGCAGCAGCCAGCCCAACGAGCTGGTGCTGGCGCGCAGGTCGGCCACCCAGAGTTCTAGATGATGCAGCATGACTAGGGGGTGAGCACGAAGTCCCAAGGGTCGGAGTTGATCTGCGACACCTCGATCTCCACCTCGTGGCCCAGATCCTGCAGGACGTTCTGCAGCGCCCGGGCGCCGGCCGAAAGCCAAACCCATTCCGAGGCAAAATGCGACACATCGATGAGGAAGGGGTGTCCCCCGTCGGCTGATTCGCGGGCCTCGCTGGCCGGGTGGTGGCGCAAATCCGCGGTGACATAGACATCGGCCTTGTGCGCGCGCACCGCGTCGAAGAGGGAGTCGCCGGCCCCGCCGCACAATGCGACCTTGCGGACGATGCCCAGACGCTCCCCGGCCACGCGCACGCCGCCGGCTACCGCAGGCAGCACGGAATACACGCGTTCGGCGAAGTCCTCGAGCTTCATCGGCTTGTCCAGGAAGCCGACCCGGCCCAGCCCCTCTTCGGGCAGGCCATCCTTGGATTCGACCAGCGGCACGCAGTCCTTGAGGCCGAAGGCGTCGGCGAGGGCGTCATTCACGCCGCCAATCGCATTGTCGGCATTGGTGTGGGCGGTCAACAAGGCGGTGCCTGTTTCGATCAGCCGGTGAATTGCTTCGCCCTTGAAGCTCGTGCCCGCCACCTGGGTCACTCCGCGCAATAACAGCGGATGGTGGGTGATCAGCAGGTCGGCGTCGCGCGCGATCGCATCGTTGATGACCTCCAAGGTCGGGTCCACTGCCAGGACGATCTTCTTCACCTTGGCGGTGGTGCGGCCGGTGACAAGGCCTACGGCATCCCAATCTTCGGCCAACGACTGCGGCCACAGTTCTTCCACGGCCTCAAGCACGTCGCCTAAGGTCGTGGCACTGATATTAGCGTCGGCCTCGACGTTTTCTGCCGCTTCATCGCTCACGGTAGAAAGATTGGCGGACGGCGAAGCCGGGTTCTTCTGCTCCGGATCCTGCGGGGTATTAGCCTTGCTCTGCATGCTTCCACCCTACGCCGTGCAACTGGGTCAGGAACATAATGCAACGCCGCGACGTTATGGACTCTGTGAGTATTCTCAGATTAGACACACCCCATCGTTTCTCCGCCCGAATGACCGTGGCGGACACCGAACTGACGACCTTTGTCCTTGCCGGTGGCTGTTTTTGGTGCCTCGACGCCGTGTACCAGCGCACCCGCGGAGTGCACGCGGTGCTCTCCGGGTACCAAGGCGGACACACCAGCAATCCGGATTACCGGCAGGTGTGTTCGGGCACCTCCGGTCACGCCGAGGTGGTTGCGGTCATCTTTGATGAACAGGTGGTTCCGGCCGAAGTCATTTTGGACATGTTCTTCACCGTGCACGACCCGACGACGCTCAACCGCCAAGGCTATGACGTGGGCACGCAGTATCGTTCGGCGATGTTCCCGCTGGATCAAAGCCAGCGCGAAGTCTTCGAGGCAAGCATGCAGAAGTACGCGGCACTCTACCCGAGCCCGATCGTGACGACTATCGAGGAGTCGAGAGATTTCTACCCGGCCGAGCAAGTGCACCAAGATTACTACTCGGAGAACCAAGAAGTCGGGTATTGCCGAGTCATTATTGACCCGAAGCTCGCAAAAGTCAGGAAATATTACGCCCAATGGCTTAACGAGAGCTAAGCGGCGCACCAGCCGATTAGGGTTAGTAGTGAAACTTTAGGGACGAAACGCCGTATTCACGGACTTCTCCAACCACCCTCGCCGGGCATCAGCGGCCTGCATCGAGTCACGTAAGGATTGCGTATACATGGGCAAGATCTACAACAATGTCACCGAGATCATCGGCAACACTCCCCTGGTGAAGCTCAACCGCTTAGGCGAAGGGCTGCCGGGCAGCGTCGCGGTGAAGCTGGAGTTCTACAATCCAGCCAACTCGGTCAAGGACCGCATCGGCGTAGCCATCGTCGATGCCGCCGAAAAGTCTGGTGACTTGAAGCCAGGCGGCACCATCGTTGAAGGCACCAGCGGCAACACCGGCATCGCCCTGGCCATGGTTGGCGCAGCCCGCGGCTACAAGGTCATCCTGACCATGCCGGAGACCATGTCCACCGAGCGCCGCGTGATGCTGCGCGCCTATGGTGCCGAGATCGTACTGACCCCGGGTGCCGATGGCATGCGCGGTGCGGTAGAGAAGGCCAAGGAAATCGTGGCCACCTCGGACAACGCCATCTGGGCCCAGCAGTTCGCGAACACCGCGAACCCACAGGTGCACGCGGACACCACCGGCCCGGAGATCTGGGCAGATACCGATGGCAAGATCGACGTGCTCGTGGCCGGCATCGGTACCGGTGGCACCATCACCGGCGCTGGCCGTTACCTGAAGGAAAAGAACCCCAACCTGAAGATCGTTGCGGTCGAGCCCAAGGATTCACCAATTCTCAACGGCGGCAAGCCGGGCCCGCACAAGATCCAGGGTCTGGGCGCGAACTTCATCCCTGAGGTGCTCGATACCGAGCTGTATGACGAGGTGCTCGACGCCTCGATCGAGGATTCGGTCTCTGTGGCACGCGACCTGGGCGTGAAGGAAGGCATCCTCGGCGGTATTTCCGCCGGCGCAGCCGTCTGGGGCGCCTTGCAGATCGCGGCCCGCGAAGAGAACGCCGGCAAGCAGATTGTCACCGTTATCCCCGACTTCGGTGAGCGCTACATCTCCACCCTGCTCTTCGATGACATCCGCGGCTAAGAAATAGTTTCTTTCTTCGCGAATAAATCGGCGTGACCCGTCGTTGGATCTTAATAGGTCCGCGGTGCGGTTTGCGCCGATTTGTCATGTGCCCAATTCAGCGGCACCTCAGCATGCAGCACGCACTAAGGTTGTTTATATGAGTTTTTTCTCCCGGTTACGTGAAGACCTCGCCAACGCCCGCTCCCATGACCCGGCAGCACGCAGCGATACCGAGAACTTCTTCGTGTATTCAGGATTGCATGCCATCTGGATTCACCGGTTGGCGCACAAGATGTGGCAGAACCCCTCGCTGCGCTGGCCGGCCAGGCTGCTCTCGCAGGCGAACCGTGCGATCACCGGCATCGAGATCCACCCCGGTGCCACCATTGGGCGGCGCTTCTTCATCGACCACGGCATGGGAATCGTCATCGGCGAAACCGCCGAGATCGGCGACGACGTGATGCTTTATCACGGGGTGACCCTGGGCGGCCGGTCGCTGGCCAAGACCAAACGCCACCCGACCATCGAGGACCGCGTGGTCATCGGTGCCGGCGCAAAGATCCTGGGCCCGATCACCATCGGTGCCGACTCGGCCGTTGGCGCGAACGCGGTGGTGGTCAAGGACGCACCAGCAGGTTCGATCGTCACCGGCATTCCGGCGCAGAACCGACCGCGCAAGCCAGATGAGCATAAGCCCGCGGTGGATCCTGCGGAGTACATCGACCCGGCGATGTGGATCTAATTCCCCGCTGAATCGACTGCGGCGGCCCGGTGCCTTGGCATAGCAATTGCTGTGCCAAGGCACCGGGCCACCGGCATTTAACCTGCTCTGCGAAGTGGTGCCGGCAAGTTATGGCAACCAGTGGACTGCCCGATCTGGCCCCTAAGATGCTGGCGATCAGGGGGTGCGCAGATGCATCCCGATCATCACCTTAGCCCCACGAAGGAGTGGATCGTGCCTCATCAATCCAGAAACCTGCGATACCGGAAGCTCTTGGCGGCGTCCTGCCTCGGCGCGCTTGGCCTGGGCTTGCTCGCCTCCCCGGCGGGGGCGGCCCCGGCCAAGCATCCGTACCCCGGCAGCGGCACGCTCGAAGTCGTCCCCGAGGTGCTCGGGCCGATCGAAGCCACCGGGGATAGCTATCCCTGGTCCTCCCTGAGCCACGCTCGGGTGCCGGCGGATGTCTCGGAGCTGGGCTACGTGGAGGAAGAGTTCTTCCTGCGCGGTGAAGCGAACGTCTACGGCAATCCCGAGGGCGAACTGCAGGTAGTCACGGAAAACGTGCCGTATACCAACCACCTGCTGGTGCGCCGCCCGGCCAAGAAGGCGGACTCCTCTGGCGTGGTGCTCGTGGACATCCTCAACGCCTCCAACGGCTTTCCCGGCGAGGACCACCTGCGGCGCATGTGGGACTGGGCCGTAGAAGAAGGCCACACGATCATCGGCGTGACGTCCAAGCCCATCCAGGTCGACGCGTTGAAGAACTTCGACCCCGAACGCTATGCGCCGCTGAGCTGGGATACCGCGGACGCTGAGCGCGAACCGATCATCGCCGACCGCGATGACCCCTCGTCCTTCGACCCGTTCATGGTGGTGCCCGGAGCCGAAGAAGGGCTCGCCTGGGACATCATCACCCAGGTGGGCACGCTGCTGGAGAGCAGGCAAGGCCGCGCGCTGCTTGGCGGCCAGCAGGCGAAAACCGTGCTGCTCATGGGCCAATCCCAGTCGGGACTCTACCTGAACACCTATGCCTCGAACTTCCACGAGCCCGTCACCGAGGCCAACCGCGGACCGGTCTTCGACGGGTACCTGAACACCGTCGGAGCCGTCCTCGAGCGTCCTCTGGCCCAGCCGCAGGCCGGCGGGCTGGCGACGGTGCCCGGGTCCGAGCCGGCGCTGGATGTCCCGTTCATCACGGTCACCTCCGAGGGCGATGCAGGCCTGTTCGGGGCCGCCACCCTGGCCGAGAAGGAACTGACGGAGAATCGACGTCACTGGCAGGTGCCGGGCACGCCGCACACCGATCTGCTGTCGCCGGTCGTCCCGGCGGATGCCGAAATCTACCGTTCCGGACGACTGCCGAATACCGCGGTGCACGACGAGGCATTCCGCAGCACGCTGAACACCTTTCCGCTGGAACCTGCGGTCGTTGCGGCCACCGAGTCGCTGATCAACTGGTCCAAGCGAAATCGCGAAGCCGCGCCTTCTCAGTGGTTCGAGCAGTCGGCGGGCCAATTGGTACGCGGCGCGGACGGCAATGCCGCCGGCGGACTGCGCTACGGGCTGCTGGAGCACCCGTTGGGCCAGTTCCACGGGGCAGCGCACCCTGGGGCGGTATACGGCTCGATGGAGCTGATCTCCGCGGAAGAATTTGCGCAGAGCTACGGGACCCGGTCCGCTTATCTGGAGCTGGTCGGCAAGGTCGATACGAAGCTGATCGAGCAGGGCTACCTCACCGAATGGGGGCAGCGTTACTTCGCCGAAGTGGCCAACGATCTCCTGGATCGCATCGGCGTGCCAGCCGGCACGAAGTAGCTTCCGAACAACGGTTGAGCGCAAAAGCACCTGGGACCAACGCATCAGCGTTGGTCCCAGGTGCTTTTGGCGGTGCGCACGGTCTCCGACGGCTGCTGGAAGCGCAGTCGCCCCAACTGCGCGATTACCCCGGCTTGAGCGGCCATCCGGGTTTCGCCGAAGCGTAGAGGTGATGCCCGCGGATGTCTCTCCATACCCACCATCACCTGGGGCATAGCTCAGACTCGCAGCGTCCGGGTCTGGCAATGAAGCTCGAGGCACGAGCCGCATCCGTCCACATCCATTCTTTGCCTTTGGTTCAAAGAGGGAAAACCATGAATGGAATCGAGGTCTCGGCGCCAGAAGTTCCGGTGGTGGATCGGCGTACGGGATCGGAGCAGCAATACCCGAAGAGAATCCACGCCGGTAGCGCTAGGCTGGCCACATGATGAGGATTGTTTCAGCTCCGGCAGATCTTGTTGTCGCAACCAATGATGGCGTAGACGTACGGTTTGCCGGCATCGAAGCGATGGCCGATGTACCGATCGTTTCCGACGAATGGCTGGGACGCGAAGGCGTCAGGATCTACTTTCAAGGCATTCGCAGCCACGAGACGTGGCAGCGCGACGTTCGCTACGAAGAGCAATTGGCGCAATGGGCCGAGCTGAGGAACCGTGATGGGGAGGAAGCCGCGGGAGACCCGCCATCAATGCCCGGCCAGCTCGTTCTTGGTCCGGTTGGAGCGGTCATCTCCGACGACGCGGGGACCACTTACCGGTTGAGCGCCGGACAAGTCGCCGGGAGCGCGGCGGGGTGGGAGGCCTCTTGGGTGTATCTTCCCGAGCCTCCGAAGACAGCTCGGCTCTTAACGCTTGAATTCACTCTTGATAGTCAGCTAACCGGCAAGACATGCCAAGTGCGATTGGACTGACTCGGGAAAGTGCCGGTTTTGGGTTCGGTCGGCGGTGCAACATCTGGATTTCTATGAGAAGTCGCCCCGCCCGGGCCCCTAGGTCCAGAGCGGAATGCGGGTCAAGATGTGGACCATATGGCGCGGAGGATACGGATCGTTTCATCTAGCTCAACGGCTTCGCTTTTGCTTGTTTTGACAAGGTGCGTAGCCGCTGAGAGAACAGCGCCAGGGGTGGCCGAGCCATTTGCGCTCACGCGTGTACCACTTCCGATCCGGGTGACGAGGAAGCCTTCGCCCTCAAGGGCCGTATAGGCTTTGGCAACTGTGCCAGGCGCTATGCCTAAGTCATTGGCCAGTTGCCGGACGGAGGGCAGCTTCTGGCCGGCGGATAACAAGCCGGAGGTAATGAGCCCGAGAATTTGGTCCCGAATCTGATCGACAATCGGGGTGCCTGAATCGCTGAGGGTGATGATCATGGCCGCGCTGCCTTGCTGGTTTCATGTGTACGCGTGGCGAGTGATCCGATCAAGACTGACCACCACAACACCATGCCGACGATGGACGAGAGGAGCGCAGCCACCTGCAGCACTGGCCCAAGTGCCGCAAAGGAGGTTCCGAACTCCGACCATCCCGTTTGAGAGTAGCTGAGCGAGGCCGTGCCTGAGAGGGTTTGCAGGGTGACGCTGAGGTGGAGAAGCACCCCTCCCGTGGCGACAGAGAAGATCTTGCTGCTGCGTACGGCCCTTTGGCCTGCATCGCGTTGTGAGTCGCTGGCTAGTGCTGGACGTGAAATCGAGGCAATACCGATCAGTACGGTGATGCAAATGATCGCGATCAAGATCAAACAAGGCGTCGAAAACCACCATCCGTAGATATTCGTGCTCGCGCTGACGCCTTCGGCGGGGTGCATCGTGAACATCACATATCTGCCGCGTTCGTCAGGGCTTGAAGCCAGTCCAGCGAAAAGCGCGATGGCGAACGCCGCAGCCACCACAGCGGCCAGGCAAGCTAGCCAGGCACGAGAAGTGAAAGTCAGGAGAGTGCGTGGGGCCAGCGCGGCAGAGCCGCTCGGGCCGGATGCAGGCGCGGGAACCACCATGAAGATCAAGGCAACAACGGTCAAGACCAGTGGGGCCAGATAACGGACAAGCTGCACTACCAGGACTGGGTCTTCACCGAGGTTTGCCAGCCTCCACAAGTACAGGGGCCAGGCGGCCAATGCGATGACGCCTCCAAGCGCGAGGACCATTCCGAGGAGAGTGGATCGACGTACGGCTTCGGGCAGGACCAAGTGCGCTCGCCGGCCGAAAAGCGCCATAGCTAACGCTATGAGCAGTGCAACAACAGTTGGGCCTGCCATGTACAGAATCATGATCATTGAATTTGCCTCCCGAAAGTGTACTAGTGCTATGGCACATAAGTGTGCCATAGCGTTAGTACACTTTCTAGGGCTAGCACCATTTGATCCGGGCATCACGCTGCGCCGAGCGCTGGGACACGGAGGAAAATAATGCCCCTCAATGAGAATTCGCTTCAGCTCGAAGTGAAGCGTCTGATCAATCCATCGGGCACGGTCTTAGCGCTGGTCGGCCACCGTCACGACGGTGATCGAATATGGGATCATCGAACTCGCGTCAGTCACTGCCATGACTGCAATTCCAGCCGCGATCCAGCCTTATGCATTTCAAGGCTGCCGACCATTGTCCGCATCGGAACACGAGTCGTCAATCGGGGATACAGGCTGGGAAACGCTTGGGTTAATCACCGTCAACGCCGGCCGACCCTTGCGCGGGAACGGCTATGATACTCTCCGCGCCCGGGTGCGGCCGGCCAGTTTCTTGCCGTGCGGACGAACCTCAATTGGCTCCGGCTACTGCCCATCCTCGGCGCGTTGGGCGGCAGTCGATTGGTGGAACCTTTCCCAAGCCGACTGGCGCGACATCCCCAAGGATTCTCCGATGCTGGCCCAGCTCAGCTTCCGCACCCTGGCGGCAGAGACCCAGTTGCGAAGGTGGCCCTCGACGTCGTCTCGCGCCTTGGCCACACGGGGAAGCTGCCGGAGCAGGTCCGCGTCATTCAAGATGTCCCATGGGGCACGCGCAATCGAGTGCGCCTCGGGATCCGCTTTGTGAAAAAGCCCTAGGGCAGCCTCCGCGCATTGACGGCAGATACCCACCGCTGGCGCTCCCACCAGAACGCCCGTTTCTTCACGCGATCGGAGGCAGAACGAACACATGAACGGTTGGTCGGCACTGGCAATGTCCTTGACGCCGCCGATTTCATTTCCCATGAAACCAGTCTAGGCGAACTTCTTGTTTTGTCAGCCAGTAGCTGACAAGGTGTAAGGAAATGCCTGACACGAAGTTTGGGAGCCCATGACCTTTCACGATCCGACCGCGCTAGCCGAGCAAACACCGCCAAGGCTCCCCCGCGCCTTCACCTCTATGATGTCGACCAGCGCCGCGGAGGGTTTTGGCGACGTGCTGGCCCGGACGCTCCTGCCCATCCTGGCGGTCTCCATTTTGGGCTTCGGTACGGGATTTGTGGGGATCCTCAACTCGATCGGGCTGGCTTCGTTCCTTCTGCTAGGCGTGCCGGTTGGCATGCTCATTGACCGGTTGAGGAACCGACATCGGGCCATGCGCGTGGCCACCATTGCCCGGTGCCTGGTACTGCTGGGCCTTTTCGCATCGCTCTATGCCGGTTGGCTTTCGGATGCCGTGGTCATCGGCGCCGCGGTGGTCATCGGATTCGCAGATGTCGTGTTCACCACCGCCCAAAGCACTGTCATTCCGCGGCTGGTCCAGACCGAACGCTTGAAACACGCGTACTCACGGCTGGCCATCGTCAATCAGACAGCATCCACCGCTGCTGCGGCCACCGGCAGCCTTACCTTGGGATTGCTCGGTATGCCCGGCATGATCTGGGCGGCAATATGCTCCTACGCGGCGTCTGTCCTGTTCCAGCGCGGCATCAAGTTAGATTCAGCCCCTGCCCAGCGAAGTCCGGCACGCCGGGGAAAAGGGAGTTTCCGCGACGGATTCCAGACCTTGCACCGAGTACCTGCCTTATGGGCCTTGACCCAGTCCGGAGCACTGACGAACGCCGGGGTCATGCTGGGTAACACCGTGCTGCCGGTCTTCCTTTTGCGGGACCTCGGCGTTGCACCTGCAGCGTTCGCCGCCCTGGGAATCGTCTCCGCGATCGGCGCCATCCTCGGAGCAGGCCTTTCACCGCGACTTTCGGCGAAATTCGGTCTGAGAACGCTTCGAATCGCGGCAGCGTTCCTTTCGGTTCCCGCTGTAGCCATGGCTATCGCCTGCCAGCAATTGCCCGGCCACGAACTCATCTGGCTATCGGCCCAATCCCTCACATGGAGTTTTCTGGTTTCGATATCCGCAGTTGCCGGGGCGGAAGTCCTGCCACGTAGTGTTCCTGCCGAGGAACTGGCCACCGTGGGCTCGGCCCAACGGACCATCACCCTGGGCATCATGCCTATTGCTGCACTACTGGGCGGAGCAATCGCGGCATTAACCGGGCCCGTCCCGCTGCTGTGCGTCTGGGCGGTGTTGGCGGGAGCCGCCGCGCTACCGATCCTCCGCGAACAGTCCCTGAAGTCGTTTCGCTAGCAGGCAGAGGATGCGGCGCATGAGACCACGCGCCTTCACGGACCGGGAGAGCAGACAGCAAACGAGCTGCCGCGCAGTTGCCTAGCTGATCAGTTCACGGCGAAGAGCGTCGACCAAGACACGTCGATCACGCATAGTCCATCGTCGGTTTCGCGATAAAAGACGTCTCCCGGGTAGTCGGTGCCGGGCACTGCCCCCTCGGGAAGACCTTCTAGATTGATGCTCCACTGAGGGTCGAGCGCCGCTTGATCAACCCAATGCCCGGCGAAGAACTCCTCCGGCTCGCCGGCGGAACGCCCCGACCAGTCGCTGGGCGATCCGAGATCCGCAACGGAATCCTCGCAGACAGTGTCTGGCGTTTCGCCCGAAGCCATATCACTGACAAGCTGCTCGGTCGTTTGAATCACCTGGGCACCATCGTTTCCCCAGATGAGGCTGTCAATTGCGCATCCAGTCAATAGCGCCGCGAGCGTACCTACCGAAAGTCCGTAAACGGCTCTGCGAATCCGTGTCATGCTTCAAACCTACCGCCTTGCCTGCCCGTCCTTCGTATGGAAGCCAAACAACGAATGCTATGCCCGGTAATGGTTCCTTCATCGGGCAGGAACTAGGACGAACCGATCGCTTGGGGTCAAGAAAACATCAGCCGCGGGACCTGAAACCTGTGCTGAGGTAGCCTTTCATTAACGTCCACCCGGAGGGTTCGAAAATGCGCATGCGTAGGATTTCTTTAGCAGTCATTGGCATCGGTGGGGTGCTGGCACTCACCGCGTGCTCCGGGCATAGCGGGATTCAGGCACTGGATGAGCAATTCGCTTCCGAGGATGCCCTGCCCGCAGCGGTTGATTTGGGAGATGCCATAGACCGGGAAAGTTCAAGGCACCTGACTACCCACGAACAGGTCCGGTATTTCGTAGCCGCCTCCCCTGATTCCTCGCTAGGCTGCATCATCGTTGTTCCCCCAGGCGCAGATCCCCATTGGTTTTCCGGCTGCAGTTCGCTGGGAGCAACCGACGTGATAATGACCGCGTCGACTCCACCCAGCGGCCTTGCGGCTTCCCTAGTCAGGGATGACGCTGATACCCGCGAGCTGGAATCCGAAGGATGGATCAGGATTCACGACAATGTCCTCGTCCCCGGCCCGTAGCCACGTTCCTTGAACTACTGCGGCCCCATCGCGACAAGCACACCGGTTGAGCGCTTAAAGCACCTGGGACCAACGCTTATGCGTTGGTCCCAGGTGCTTTTTGATGGTGCGAAGAGCTAGTCGGCCAGGGTGTGCGACTCTTTGCCGCTGCCCGCGATGACCTCAACCTGCTCATCGGCAGGATCCTGCGCCTGCGCGCCGAGCTTGCCGCGGGTGAGCTTGTGCATGATCAACGCGATGGCTCCGTCGCCGGTCACGTTGGTGGCGGTGCCGAAGCTGTCCAGCGCGATGTAAGCGGCGAACATCAGTCCGACCTCGACCTCGCCAAAGCCGAGCATCTGCGCCAGCAGGCCCGCGGCGGCCGCGATGGCACCGCCGGGAACGCCAGGAGCGGCGATCATCATGACGCCGAGCATCAGGATGAATGGCAGGTAAGCGCCGAAGGAGACGTTGCCGCCGGTGAGCAGCAGCACGGCCAGCGAGAAGCAGGTGATCTTGACCATCGAGCCGGAGAGGTGGATGGTCGCGCCCAGTGGCACCACGAAGCCCGCCACCGAATCGGAGACGCCGTTCTTCTTCGCCGAGGCGAGGGTGACCGGAATGGTGGCCGCCGAAGAGGAGGTGCCCAGGGCGGTGAAGTAGGCGTCGCGCATATTCCACAGCGCCTTCAGCGGGTTCTGCCCGGTCATCGAACCGGCCACCGTGTACTGGATCAGCAGCACCACAAGGGTCAGCGCGAAGGACACCACGGCCACGAGCAGGAACTTGGTCACCACGGTCACGGCCGAGCCGCTGGCCGAGAGATCAAGGAAGATTCCGAAGATGAACAACGGCAGCGCCGGGACGATAATGCGGCGGATTACCATCTCGATGATGGTGCGGAATTCGACGGCACCGCGGAAGAGCACGGTGCTGCGGAATGCGGTCAGGCCGATACCGATCACGAACGCGAGGATCAGCGCGCTCATCACGCCGATGACAGGCTCCAAGACGATCTCGGTGGCACCGTCCCCTGCGGAAGTCACCAGCGAGAGGTAGGCCTCGAACCCGGATCCGGAATCCTCACCCAGGGTTTCCAATCCGCCGCCGCTGAGCGCGGAGGTGAACAGCCAGCGGCCCACGAAGTAAGCGAGCAGGCCGGCCAGAACGGTGGAGGAGTAAGCGATCAGCGCCGTCACACCGAGCCACTTGCCGGCACCCTTGCCCAGCTCGGCGATCGCGGGCATCACCAGGCCCAAGATGATCAGCGGCACGATGAAGCTCAGGAATCCCGAGAAGATCGAGTTGTATGTCAGGAATGCGCTGCCCAGCCACACCGGCATCACCGGCCCAAGCAGAATGCCCAGGACGATAGCAACAAGGATCCACCCAAGCAGTGGGATCTTTTTCAACAGGTTCATGTGCTTCTTTCATGGTGACGAATGATGTGTGATGAGCTGAGGGGCGTCGAACCCACGGGTTTTGTGGCGCACGACATGCATCCACCATGTTATGGCCTGCACTCGGTTCTTAGAAACCATGAGACAGGTCATATGGATGAGACGTGGCTCAATGCCGCCAACTCTCGCCTTTTGTCCAGAGAATCCCGCGCTTTGGCGAATCCATTGAGCGTTCCGTCTCCGAACAACGATTAAACGCTAGCGCCCCAGCCCGACGAGGGATACCAGGTTACCTGCACCGCGTCATATTCTGCCGCCCTGACGCCCCCGGGTTTAATGAGAGGGCCATCCTCTCCGCCCATGACTTGGAGCACCTCGATATGTTTTCCGGGCTCAGCGCCTTCCCGCTCACTCCCCTGGTCGAGGACCGCCTCGACGAGCCACGCTTCACCGCGCTCATCGAACGGCTATCTGGCAGCGGCGTCGATTCAATCACCGTGCTCGGCTCCACCGGCATGTACCCCTACCTCGATCCCGGCGAGCGCGCCCGGGCAGCCGAGCTGGCGGTGCCGGCCGCCAACGGATTGCCGGTATACGTGGGCGTCGGTGCGCTGCGCACCTCGCAGGTCTTGGCGAATGTGCGTTCGGCCGAGCTGGCCGGGGCCCAAGGACTGCTCCTGGCCCCGGTCAGCTATCAGCCGCTGACCGAAGATGAGGTGTTCGCCCTGTTTGCCGCGGTCTGCGCGGCGAGCACCTTGCCGGTGATCCTCTATGACAACCCGGGCACCACCCACTTCAACTTCAGCCTGGAGCTCTACGCGAGGATCAGTGCCCTGCCAAACGTCGCGTCGATCAAGATCCCACCGCTGCCGGCTAACCCGCAAGCGGCACGCGAGCACCTCGCCGCGATCCGTTCGGTGATCCCGGCGGAGGTCACCCTGGGGATTTCGGGAGATGCCGTCGCCGCGGCGGGACTGGCCGCCGGATGCGACGGGTGGTACAGCGTGCTCGCCGGAACCCTGCCGGAGCTGGCGTTGCGGATCTGCGCACCGGCCAGCGAGTCGGATCATGAGCGGGCGCTCACCGAATCGGGGCAGCTTGCCGGCCTGTGGGAGTTCTACACCGCCTGCGGCGGCAGCGCCCGCGCCATCGCGGGCCTGGCCCGGGAGCTCGGGATGGTCTCGGACTCCGCCCTGCCGGCCCCGCTGCACAATCTGAGCGGCGAACTGCGCACCCGGGCCAGGGAGCTGCTGCGGGAACTGGGTAGGATTTAGCTCATGACCCAGCATCCTGCAGATACCCATGACCTGATCCGCGTCCGCCAAGCACGGGAGAACAATCTGCAGGGGGTGGATGCGGACATCCCCAAGCGCCGCATCACCGCTTTTACCGGAGTCTCCGGCTCGGGCAAGTCTTCGCTGGTCTTCGGCACCATTGCCGCGGAGTCGCAACGGCTGATCAACGAAACCTACACCTCCTTCGTCCAGTCCTTCATGCCCTCGATGCCGCGGCCCGATGTCGAGGTGCTGGAAAACCTGTCGGCGGCGATCGTGGTGGACCAGGAGCGCATGGGGGCGAACTCGCGCTCCACCGTGGGCACCGCCACCGACGCGTACTCGCTGCTGCGCGTGCTCTACTCGCGCTATTCCACCCCGAGCGCCGGCGGGGCCGGAGCGTATTCGTTCAATCTTGGCGAGGGGGCCTGCGCGAGCTGCGAGGGGTTCGGCACCGAGGCGAGCATCGACCTGGACGAACTGCTCGACTGGGATAGAACGCTGGCCGAGGGAGCCATCACGGCCCCAAACTTCGCCCCGGATTCCTGGCTCTGGCAGACGCTGACCGCAGGCACCGAACCGGACCTGCAGGTGAAGCTCAAGGACATGCCCAAGGACATGCTGGAGCGGATGCTCTACGCGGAGCCGGGCAAGGTCAAGCTCAACGGGGCGAATATGAGCTACTCCGGGCTGATCACCCGGATCAAGTCCAACTACATCCACTCCGGCCGGGAAATCAAGCAGGCGCATATCCGGGATTGGATCGAGCGCATCTCCACCACCGCACCCTGCGCCGCCTGCAACGGCTCGCGGTTGAGCGAGAAGGCGCGCGCCTCGAAGATTGCGGGCCTGGGCATCGCCCAGATGACCGCCATGCAGGTCACCGACCTGCATGCGCAGCTCGAGAAGCTCGCGATCGAAGACGCCGCACCGCTGCTGGCCAATCTGCGCGCGATCCTCGCCTCCATGATCCAGATCGGCTTGGGCTACATCTCACTGGACCGCCCGGCCGGCACACTCTCCGGCGGCGAGGCGCAGCGCGTAAAGATGATCCGGCACCTGGGCAGCGCACTCTCCGATGTCACCTACGTATTCGACGAACCCACGGTGGGCTTGCACCCGCACGATATCCAGCGCATGAACCACCTGCTGCGCGACCTGCGCGACAAGGGCAATACGGTGCTGGTCGTCGAGCACAAGCCCGAGGTCATCAAGATCGCCGACCACGTGATCGACCTCGGCCCCGGGGCCGGGCTGCACGGCGGCAACATCAGCTACGCGGGCAACCTGGCAGGCCTGCTGGCCAGCGACACCGTGACCGGCAGGCACTTCTCCGCCCGGGTGCCGATCAAGCGGTCCGTGCGCAGCGGCCAGGACCCGCTGCAGATCCGCGCGGCCAGCACCCACAACCTGAAGAATATCGACGTGGACATCCCGCGCGGCGTGCTGTGCGCGATCACCGGGGTAGCCGGCTCCGGAAAGTCCACGCTCATCCACAGCACCATCTCCAAGCGCGAGGACGTCGCGGTGGTGGACCAGTCCGCCATTGGCGGCTCCCGGCGCAGCAACCCGGCAACCTACACCTCGATCCTGGACCCGATCCGCGCCGCCTTCGCCAAAGCCAATTCCGTCAAGCCAGCGCTGTTCAGCGCCAACTCGGAAGGGGCCTGCCCGAACTGCAACGGGGTGGGCTTCACCTACACCGATCTGGCCACCATGGCCGGGGTGCAACTGCGCTGCGAGGTCTGCGAAGGCAAGCGCTACACCGCCAAGGTCCTCGAATACCAGCTGGACGGGCTGAACATCGCCGAGGTGCTCAACCTGAGCATCGAACAAGCATTCGACCAGCTCAAGATCCCCAAGGCCAAGGCCATGCTCGAACGGCTGAACCAGGTGGGCCTGGGCTACATCAAGCTCGGCCAACCGCTGAACACCCTCTCCGGCGGCGAACGCCAGCGCCTGAAGCTGGCCATCAACCTGGGCAAGGGGCAGGGAACCTACATCCTGGACGAACCCACCACCGGCCTGCACATGGCCGACGTGGACCGGCTGCTGGGACTGCTTGATGAAATGGTGGACGAAGGCAATACGGTGATCGTCATCGAACACCACCTGGCCGTGGTCGCCCACGCGGACTGGGTGATCGATCTGGGCCCGGGCGCCGGCCACGACGGCGGCAGCATCGTCTTCGAAGGGACCCCCGAGCAGCTGGCCGGCTCCGGCACGCTCACCGGCCAGCACCTGGCCGAATACACCGCCGGCTAGCCCATGGACTTCACCCTGCGCGCCCCCGGACCGGCCGATGTCGAGGCCCTTGCCCGGCTGCATACCCGCTGCTGGAAGCAAAGCTACGCCAACCAGCTGCCGCCCGATTACTTCACCGCGGAGCAGCTGGAGTCACGGCGCGCCCTCTGGAAGCGGCTGGCCGCCGACCAGAATCCGGCGCTGCGCCGGATCGTGGCCGAGTCGCACGGAGAACTGGTCGGTTTCGCGCTCGCCGGTCCGGGCCTGGATGGCGAAGACCAGCTGCAGCTGTACAGCCTGTACTTGCTGGCCCAATGCCATGGAACGGGCATCGGGCAGGGGCTCTTGGATGCGGTGCTGGGAGACGAGCCGGCGGTGCTCTGGGTGGCCCAGGGCAATCCGCGGGCCACGGCGTTTTACCGGCGCAACGGCTTCGCCTTCGACGGGACCGAAAAGACGGATCCGCAGTTGCCGCAAATGATCGAGTTGCGCATGCTTCGCTGAGCGAATCCGCACGGGCCTACAATGAAGTTCGGTGGATTGCCCACCGGATCGAATTCTCCGCGTGAGGTGCACCGCCATGGAGGAAGCCAAGTCCCGGATCGTTCAGGGCTACCGGCAGGATGCGCAAAGTCTGCACCGCCTTCTGCGCACCGCTAGCAAGGCCGACCTGCACCGGAGGAGCAATGGCACCGGGTGGACCAATGAGCAGCTGCTCTTCCACATGGTGTTCGGCTATATGGTCGTCCGCGCGCTGATCCCGCTGGTCCACGTCCTGGTGCGCTGCCCCGCCGGCGTTCAGTCGGGATTCTCCCGGCTGCTGAACGCCACAACCCCGCTGTTTCATCCCGTCAACTACGCCGGCTCCTGCGCGGCGGCGCTGGTATTCAACCACCGGCGCATGGAGCGCCGGCTGCGGCTGAGCATCAATGCCCTGGAGCGGAAGCTGGATCGGGAGGGCCCCGCCGCGCTCTTGCGGCGGGCGAATTTCCCGGAGCGCTGGGATCCGTTTTTCTCCCGGGCAATGACGCTGGCCGAGATCTATGCCTACCCCAGCCGGCATTTCGCATTCCATGCCCGGCAGCTGAGCCTTCGGCCATAGTTATTCGCTGGTGAAGATCTTCAGGATCTCCGGGTCGCTGTCGCGCCCCAGTTTCTGGTCGATCCGGAGCGCCAGCTGGGCTTGGCGCATCATGGTCTCGTGCTCGGGACGCAGCTCCGGATTCAGGCGTATTCCCATCGAGCTAAAGCGCCGCGATTTGCTCAGCGCCAGATCCTTGACCATATCGTGGATCATCGCCAGATCCTCGGGCTGCACCTTCCAGCGCAATTTGCTCAGCCGTTCCCATTCGCGGCGCTGCTCCTCGTCCAGGCCCTCGGGCATCTCGCCCTGGCCCTGGAGGTGCGCGAGCATGGTGGTGCCCAAATTCTGCTCAACCGTGCTGTCGGCCAGGCAATGGTTGACGGCGTTTTCCACGCGCACCCACCATTGCTCGGCGCTTTTGATTTTAGTCCGGAAGCGCAGGGCCCTGAGCGCCACAAAAGCACCCGCCGCGGCGACCAGGACGGTGAGCAGCGGGGCGAGCAGCAGCAGTCCCGCGACCGGCCCGGAGGTCGAATCCAATCCATACATGATCCGATCCTAACCCGGTGGGCACTTCTTGTGGCTGGCCAGGTCGATTAAATGCGGATCATGATCCGCCAGGGCCCATCAGACCGGCGAGGCTTGGAGCACGGTGCTCAGGCGCTGTTCATTTCAGGGATTCGGCGTACCGCGGCCGACGGCCGAGGTGAAGTAGAAGTCCAGCATTTCGTTCAGCGGCTGGGCATTCCCCCGAAGCCGGCTGCGAAGCGCGGCGCCTTCCCAGCAATCCACCAAGAGGGTCGCCATGATTCGGGGGTCGGCCCCGGCCGCAACCTCGCCGCGTTCGATAGCCAGCTGGAGGCAGGCCGCGATGCGTTCGGCAATCTGGGTCAGGCACCCATCGATCTTGCGCCGGAACACCTCGCTGACCCCAGAGAGTTCCTGGCCCAAACCTCCCAGGAGACAGCCCAGATAGCCCTCCTCGCGGTAGCTCTGCTGGGTCAGCTCGAAGAATGCCCGCACCCGGTCCAGCGGAGCAAGATGCTCATCGGTCAGGCATGTATCGAGACCGTCGTGCACCCCGCGCATGTACTGCCCGATGACTTGGAGCGCAAAATCTTCCTTGTCCCGGAAATGATGGTAGAAGGAGCCTTTCGGCGTGCCGGTGGCCGCGAGCAGTGCCTGGATACCAAGATCGTTGTAGCCCTGCTTCAGCAGCATCGGCATCCCCGCATCGAGCAAGAGCTGCTTGGTCGGATGGTGCATTTGACCAGACGGTGCGTCCACGAGGGGTTAGCCACCGACTTTCTTGATCATATGGTCGATAACCTCGCTGTGCGGCTGCTCCGGACTGAACATGACGATTTGGGCATCTGCATCGACGCGCACGTTATGGCCCGACGGCCAGTAGAAGAGATCATGGGCGGCGACCGTTTCCTGAGCGCCCAGGGAATCCGTCGTGGTGATCCGGCCTTGCAGCACGTAGCCCCAATGCGGGCATTGGCACAGATCGCCTTCCAGTCCCTCGAACAACGCGGTGGTGTCCACGCCCGCGGCGAGGGTGAAGTATTCACCACTGATGGACTCGAATCCGCTCCCGTCGCCGAATCCCTTGCGCTGACGGATCACCGCGCCGGGAATTTCCATCCTGACTTCGACATCGTCCCTTGCCACACGCATGATTCTTCTCCCTTGAAGAAATACTGCATCAAATTAGACCGGTCGGTCTATTTCCACTCTACGCTTCACTCCGGCGCTCTCCTAGGGGTAGGAGCCAGATACTTTCTCGGCTTTCCGCGGCCTCCGTTGCGATGCGCACCGGGAACCGCAAGGTGGCCTGCGAGAATCGAGTTTTTAAGCACGCCCGCAATTTGCACCGATCGGGGCGAGCGGTGACCGGCCAAGTTCCGAAGCCTGCGAATTTCGCCTCGCCAAGCATGGTTGAATCCCCAGGCCCGCGGATTGGCTCACCGAATCACGCATGGTCTTGGTCGGCAAAATTCTCAATGCACTCTGGCAGCGACGGGAGACAGCAGGAGCGCAACTGGGCTCTGCAAAGTCATTGCAGAGCCCAGTGGCACTCACTTCATGGTGCTGGCGGCTAGATCCGCACCAGCATCTTGCCGGTGTTGGCGCCGCGCATCATGTCCAGGAACGCATCCACGGTGTGCTCGATGCCGTCGACGATGGTCTCGTCGTAGGCGATCTTGCCCGCGGCGAACCAATCCCCCATTTGCTGCCCGAATTCTCCGGACAGGTGCAGGTAGCTGGAGAGGGTGAAGCCCTGCAGCTTGAGCCCGCGGGTGATCAGGTTGGCCATATTGTCCGGTCCGGCGGCTTTTTCGGTGGTGTTGTATCCGGAGATCGCCCCGCACAGTGCGGCGCGTCCACCGTCGTTGAAGGAAGCTAGCGCCGCTTCGAGATGCTCGCCTCCGACGTTGTCGAAGAACACGTCGATTCCCTCGGGAGCGGCGGCGGCCAGTTGGCCGCGCACATCGCCATCCTTGTAGTTGAACGCCGCGTCGTAGCCGTACTTGCTGGTGAGCAATTCGACCTTCTCGGCGCTGCCGGCAGAACCGATGACCCGCTTGGCTCCGAGCAGCTTGGCGATCTGTCCGGCCGCGGTACCCACGGCACCTGCGGCGCCGGAAATGAAGACCGTCTCCCCGGCCTTCAACGAGGCAATCTCGGTCAGGCCAACATAGGCGGTCAACCCGGTCATCCCAAGGATATGCAGGCGCAATGACAGGGGCATGCCCGGAATCTCGGGAACCTGGCTGAAGCTGGAGGCTTCTTCCTGGACGGTATCGGACCAGCCGTGCTGGTGGAGCACCACCGTTCCGACCGGCAGCTCTTCGGCTGCGGACTCGACGACGCGGCCGATCGCGCCTCCCGTGATCCGTTCGCCAATCCCGTAGGGCGCAACGTAGGAACGCGCGTCGCTCATTCGTCCGCGCATATATGGGTCAACGGATAGGAATTCGTTGCGTACTCGCACCTGGCCGGCACGCAGCGGCCCGAAGGCGCTGGTGGTGACGTTGAAGTTTTCGGCAGTTGGCCAGCCGGTGGGACGGCTAGCTAGCTGGATCTGCGTACTGGTAAATTCGCTCATCCTGATGAGTACCTTTCTGGGGGCGGTTGTCGGGTACGGAAATAACCTAGAGGGCCAGACCGAGGATCATGAAGATCACCGCGAGGAGCGGCAGCACTCCCTGCTTCAGCGCCGCGGAGGCCTTGTCCGGACTGGAGATCAGCAGTACCGTGGCGGCAAGCACCATGGAACCGGCACCGGTGAGCACCAAGGTGGCTGCGATCACCGGCTGGCCCATGAGGAAAAGCACCACACCGAGCAAAACCGCGATTCCGAGGAACAGGTTGTAGAAGCCTTGATTGAAGGCCAGTTCCTTGGTGGCCTTCGCTTCCGCCTCGCTGGTTCCAAAAATTGCGCGCGCTCGCGGGGTGGTCCACCACACGGATTCCATCAAGAAGATGTAGACGTGAATGATTGCTGCCAACGCGCCAAGCACGAGTCCGGTAATAACCATGATGGAGGGCTCCCTACGGGCTTAGTGGCCCAAGTTATTTTGTAATGACCATTTCAATATATACTGGAATGGTCGTTACCGAAAGTGGAAAGGTATGTGATGGCAAGAACACTAGCTTTCGACCGCGCGGAAGTCATCGAAAATGCTCGCTCGGTTTTCTGGTCGAAGGGCTTCGAGGCTACCTCGGTGCCCGAGCTCGAAGCCGCCACGGGACTCAGCCGCTCGAGTATCTACAATTCCTTCGGTTCCAAGCGTGGCCTGTTCGATGCGGCTGTCGTCAGCTACCTCGAAGAAATCGTGCGGCCTCGGCTGCTCCCGCTGCTCGCAGACCAGGTTCCGGCCTCGGCGCTCACCGACTACCTGCAGGGGCTCGCCGCCGTTTTTGCCCGCCCAGAATCCCTGCCCGCCGCGCATGGCTGCCTGTTGATCAATACCGCCAGCGCACCTTTGGCCCAGGACTCGAAGATTTCGCGCATCATCGGCGAATACCGCGCCGAGTTGCAGGCCGCGATACTCCGTGGCGTGGCCAGCGCGCTGCCCGAGGCGAGTGCGGAGCGCGCGGGCATGCTGAGCACCGCGATCACCGGCCTTGTGGTCGCATCTTTCGCCCTGGTGCGCATAGCGCCCCAGGAGGCCGTGCGGCTGCTGGCCACGGCAGAACTGCTGCTCGCCGACTGACCTCCAATTAAACGAGCACACCCGCAGATTCTAAGAAGAATCTGCGGGTGTGCTCGTTTTACGTGAAGACTAGTGGGTGTCCACTGCCTCGACCTCGGTGCGGTCACCGCTCCACTGCGTGTGGAAGGTGCCTTCCTTGTCGACGCGTCGGTAGGTGTGCGCGCCGAAGTAGTCGCGCAGCCCCTGGGTCAGCGCTGCCGGCAAACGCTCGCGGCGCAGGCCATCGTAGTAGGCAAGCGAGGAGGAGAACAGCGGCGCTGGGATACCCAGCTGCACTGCAACCGAGACCACGCGGCGCCAAGCCGGCACGGCCTTGGCGATTGCCTCGGCGAAGGCCGGAGCGAAGAGCAGGTTGACCGGCTTCTCATCTGCCGAGTAGGCGGCGGTGATGTCCTTGAGCAGGGCGGCACGAATGATGCAGCCTTCGCGCCAGAGCCCGGCGATCTCGTCCATCTTCAGTTCCCAGTTGTACTCACCGGCAGCCGAGGTGAGCATGTCCAGGCCTTGTGCGTAGGAGACGAGCTTCGAGGCGAACAGCGCCTGGCGCACATCCTCGATGAAGTTCTCCGGCAGGGTGACCTCGGTGGTGTTGGCCGCCAGGACTTCCTGGCCCACCGCGCGGATCTCGCGCTGCGAGGACAGCGAACGGGCGAAGACCGATTCGGCGATGGCCGAAACCGGCGAACCCATATCCAGGCCGGACTGCACGGTCCAGCGACCGGTGCCCTTCTGGCCTGCCGAGTCCTGGATGACATCAACCAGTGGCTTGCCGGTGGCGGCATCCGTGTGGCCGAGGACCTCTGCGGTGATCTCGATCAGGAAGCTGGAGAGCTCGCCCTTGTTCCAGTCGGCGAAGATCTCTGCCTGCTTCGCCGGCTCGATGCCAGCGGCATTGCGCATCAGGTCGTAGGCTTCGCCGATGACCTGCATGTCGGCGTACTCGATGCCGTTGTGCACCATCTTCACGAAGTGGCCGGCACCGTCGGTGGAGATCCATGCGCAGCATGGAGCGCCATCGTCGGCCTTGGCCGCAATCTTCTCGAGCATCGGGCCCAGAGCCTTGTAGGACTGGGCCGACCCGCCTGGCATGATCGATGGGCCGAGCAGTGCGCCCTCTTCGCCACCGGAGACGCCAACGCCAACGAAGTGCAGACCCTTTTCGGTCAGTGCCGCTTCGCGGCGGCGGGTGTCGGTGTAGTGCGAGTTGCCGGCGTCGATGACGATGTCGCCCTCTTCGAGCAGTGGCACCAGCTGATCGATGACCGAATCAACCGGACCGCCGGCCTTCACCATGATCAGCACGCGGCGCGGGGTCTCGAGATTCGCGACCAGCTCTTCGAGCGATTCGGTGCGGATGAAGTCACCTTCATCGCCGTGCGTCTCTAGCAGGGCATCGGTCTTGGCGACCGAGCGGTTGTGCAGGGCGACAGTGTATCCGTTGCGGGCGAAGTTGCGGGCGAGGTTCGCGCCCATCACGGCCAGACCTGTGACACCAATCTGTGCAGGCATAAAAATAAGTCTCCATCAGTTACCGGGGAGTTGTACCGTTTTTTGGAAACCGGGAACTCACGGCCTCCATCACGGCCATGTGACGGGTTCTATTCTACGCGTGCGCACCCATCGATTCCCAGACCTGAACGCTTTTTAAAGCATATTTATTTTTCGCCTCGGCTGTGCCAGCGCATCTTGACCAGCAGATATTGGCTAAACTGACGCCATGGCAACTAGTCTGCACGCTCATGTGGTTGAGCACCTCGGCTCCCGAATCGTCAACGGGCAGATCCCGCGCGGATCGATCATCCTGGCCGCCGAGCTGGAGGCAAAGCTCCAGGTTTCCCGTTCCGTGATCCGTGAAGCGGTGCGCGTTCTAGCGCAGTGCGGCCTAGTCACCAGCACCAAACGCGTAGGCATCAGGGTTCTGGGGCCCGAAGAGTGGAATCCTTACGACACTCAGGTCATCCGCTGGCGCCTGGCGAGCGAGCAACGCGGCGCCCAGCTGCGCTCGCTGACCGAACTGCGCATCTCGGTGGAGCCGATGGCCGCAGAATTAGCCGCAGAGTTTGCCCCCGAAGCGATGCGCAAAGAGCTTCTGCTGATCTCGGCCCAGATGAATCATTACGGACGCCAGGGCGATTTGCGTCGCTTCCTCGAACTGGATATCCGCTTTCATTGCCTGGTGCTCGCCGCCTCGGGCAATGAAATGTTCGCGAATCTGGCCACCCCCATTGCCGCGATCCTGCGCGGACGCACCGAACTGGGCCTGATGCCCGAACGCCCGCATGAGGAGGCCCTGGCCTGGCACCAGTCGGTTGCCGAAAGCATCTCCCATGTGGATGCGCTCGGCGCACGGCGCAATATGGAAAGCATTATGCGCCGCACGCACAACGAAATCTGCAGCCTGTGGGACGGCGCACCGCGCGTATTCGTCGATCCGAATACGAAAAAATAGCGCCGCGCGACCACGGACCACGACCCGCCCCCGAGTGAGCCCGACACCTTTAATCGCTGGTCAGAGATTTATTCTGCGCTTGCGAGCTGTGGCAGAACACCCGAAAAAACTGTTTTCGATGTGACGTAAGTCAAGTATGGTTAGTGGCACGCGGCGACAGGCCACGAACAATTGCATAGTCTTCCGAACACTCGTGGCCGGTGAATCCCGGAGCACGCTCGGACACCGGTGGGGCTCACTTCGGCCAGCCTCATTCACCCCCGAGCCCCGCCGCGTACGGAAACCTTGGGGCGCAGTTACCGGGCATAACGGTTCCCCGACGAGAAGTGCCTGAGTTGTGCATCGGGCATGAAACTGGTTCAACACGGCGCTCGCTTACCGCCGTGAACCATGCGCTGAGGGGTAGACCGCTGATGCACTTCCCAGCCGTGGTGGACAACAATTCCACCGATATTCTCGCAGTAGCCAATTCGCCGGTGCTTTGGGCCTGCGCCGTCGGCGTTTTCTTGGTCATCGTGCTCCAGAGCATCATCTACATGAAGGCCGCCAAAATCGCGGCGCCTCATATAGGAATGAGCCAGGCGGAGATCAAGAGAAGCTTTAATGCAGGCGCCATCTCCGCTTTGGGCCCGTCGCTGGCAGTAGTCATGGTGGCGGTCGCCTTGCTCACGGTCTTCGGAACCCCGGCCGTGCTGGTCCGCATTGGTCTGATCGGATCGGTATCCTATGAAACCGCGGCCGCGGCCATCGCGGTGAATTCCACCGGCGCCGAACTCGGTGGCCCCACCTATACCCAAGCGGTCTTCGGCCTGGCGCTTGCGGCCATGAGCCTTGGCGGTGCCATTTGGATGATCGCCACGCTGGTGCTCACCCCGCTGCTCAAACGCGGTGATTCGGCGCTGCGCAAGGTCAACCCCGCCATCATGATGATCGTTCCGGGGGCCGCGATGGTCGCCGCCTTTATGGTGCTCGGCATCGGCGAGCTTCCCAAATCCTGGATCCATGTGGTCGCCTTCGGTTCCTCGGCGGTGATCATGACCCTGCTGATGCTCCTCGCCAAACGCGTGGACCGGCCCTGGATCAAAGAATGGGCACTGGGCATCGCCATCATCTTGTCATTGGCCATCACGCACCTCGCTACGCGTGCCTAGCCCACACTGGATTCAAGGAGCACATCATGAGCAATTCCACCGAAATCCACGAGGCGCTCGGAACCTTCGACAAGACCACCTCGCGCTGGGGCCGGATTACCATGATCATTGGCCTCTTTTTCTCTCTCGCGGCCCCGACCTATCTGGTCTTCTTCTCCGGGCTCGATATTGAACTCGCCGGTGTCCTCGCCGCCTTCGCCGCCCTAGCGGCGGTTTTTGGCGTGATCTGGGTCGTTGAACCGCTGACCTATTACCCGATCCTCGGCGCCTCGTCCATGTACCAGGCGTTCATGATTGGCAACATCTCCAATAAGCTGCTTCCCGCGGCCATGATCGCCCAGTCGACCATCGGGGTGAGGCCCGGAACCCGCAAGGGTGAGCTGTCCTCGGTCGCTGCCATCTGTGGTGCGGCCGCGGTTCACCTGACCTCATTGTTCATTTTCGTCGGGCTGCTCGGCACCTGGCTGGTCAGCGTGATTCCCGCCGATATCGTGAACACCGTCCAGGTCTACATCCTGCCCACGGTGATGGGTGCGGTTCTCATCCAGGCAATCGTCAGCCAGAAGTCCCCGCGCGCCGCGGTGATCGCGTTGGTGGTCTCGCTGATCGTGGTCTTCGTGCTGTCGCCGCTCTCCCCCAAGATGGCGCTGTTCTCCACCGCGATCACCGTGATCTCCACGGCCGTGCTGGCCTGGGTGCTACGCGACCGCAAGAGCCTGCCGTCCACGGAAGACTCCGAGGGCGAGGTGCCGCCGGAGGGTCCGGTGTATTAGCAACGAGCCGATTCACTGCGGCGATTCTGCGTGGTTCCGCCGCACCTACTTGTCAAAGGACCAGGAACTCCGATGAGCAACATCCCGCAGCCACTGAAAATGACCGAGGCCATGGCGGCCGATCTGCTCGACACCTACAAGCATTTGCATGGCAGCCCCGAACTTTCAATGCAGGAACAGCAGACCGCCGCGTATCTCGCGGCGCGTTTGGAGGCGCTTGGTCTTGAGGTGTTCCGCTGCGGGGGCACCGGGGTGGTGGGGGTGCTGCGCAATGGGGCCGGGCCGGTGATCGGCCTGCGCGCGGACACCGATGGGCTGCCCGTCCTGGAGGACACCGGTTTGGATTATGCCAGCCGGGCCAGCGGGGTTTTGGAGGACGGAACCGAAGTTCCGGTGATGCATGCCTGCGGGCACGACACCCACATGGCCACCGCGCTCAAGACCGCCGAGCTTTACGCGCAGGGAACGGAGCATTGGGCCGGTAGCATCGTTTTCATTCTGCAGCCCGGTGAGGAAACGGCCGCCGGAGCCAAGGCCATGGTGGACGACGGCCTGTGGGACAAGGCCCCAAAACCCGAGGTGATCTACGGGCAGCATGTGATGAACGGGCTGGCCGGAACGATTACCATCATGGAGGGCGCCGCGATGACCACCGCCGATTCCTTCCGGGTCACCGTGTTTGGCCAGGGTTCGCACGGTTCGATGCCCGAGCATTCCATCGACCCCATCGTGCTCGGCGCGGCGATGGTGATGCGCTTGCAGACCATTGTCTCGCGGCAGGTGGCCCCGCAGTCCGCCGCAGTGGTGACCGTCGGTTCATTCCATGCGGGGTTGAAGGAAAACGTGATTCCGGACCGGGCGATCTTCACCCTCAACGTGCGCACCTTCGACCCGAAGGTCCGCGAGACGGTCCTTGGCTCGATCCGGCGCATAATCACCATGGAAGCCGGCGCCTCCGGTGCCCCGGAACCACTGATCGAAGACATCTCGCACTTCCCGCCGCTCTACAACGATCCGGCGGAAACCGCGAGGCTCACCGAAGCATTCCACGCCGAATTCGGCGCGGAACGGGTCCTGCCGGGCCAAGCGGTGATGGGAAGCGAGGATTTCGGAGCCCTTGGCTCGGCGATCGGCGTGCCAAGCGTGTTCTGGTATTTCGGTGGAAACGACGCCAAAACTCTGGCCGCCGGAACCCCACCGGCGAACCACTCACCGTTTTTCGCACCGGTGCTCGAACCGACCTTGAGCACCGGAGTACGGGCCGCGGTGCGCGCCCTGTACTCGAAAGTCGGCAAGTAACGGCTGCGGTGGACCTAGCTGCCCGATGACAGGCGACCTACTACCCGGCATTCTTAAACAGCTTGCCTCCCGGAATCCACAGATTCCGGGAGGCAAGCTGTCGCCACATATCCAAGAGGCTAGGCGAACATGCTGGCAATCGCATAGAGCACCATGACCACGGCGAAACCGACGAGCGAGATCAGGGTCTGGCTCACGGTCCACACCCGCAAGGTGGTGGGAACGTCCATTTGGAAGAAGCGGGAGATCAGCCAGAAGCCCGAGTCGTTGACGTGGCTGGCAATGACCGAGCCGGCCGCCAGCGCAAGGACCATCAACACTACCTGCAGCGCGCTGAGCGAGGCGTCGGCCAGCACCGCGGGCTGGACGATAGCAGCCGCGGTGGTCAAGGCAACGGTTGCCGAGCCCTGCGCCACGCGGACGACGGCGGCAATCAGGAAGGCCGCAACGATCAGCGGCAGTCCGACATTCTCCAGCGAGGACGCAATGGCGTCGCCGATTCCGCTGGCGCGCAGGACGCCACCGAACATGCCACCGGCACCGGTGATCAAGATGATTGAGCATACCGGGCCGAGCGCCGAATCGACGATCGTCTCGATCAGGGTCTTGTCCTTGCCCTTGCGGAAACCCAGCAGGTACATCCCGAGCAAGACGGTGATGATCAGCGCGACTGGAGTTTCACCCAGGAGCCGCAACCATTGAACCCAGGTTGCTTCCGGATCAACCACGCCTGCGGAACCGAGCATGTTCAGCCCGGTGTTCAGGAAGATCAAGCCCAGCGGGAGCAGCAGCAAGCTGAAAACGGTTCCGACCGATGGGGAGGATTTGAAGTGGTTCTTGTCCTGGCCGTTGCCCAACGCGGCACCCAAGATATCGGGAACCGGGATGTCGAACTTGCGGCCGACGAACTTGGCGAACAGGTGCCCGGCAATGTACCAGGCGGGAATCGCAACAATCAGACCCATGATCAGCACAAGACCCACGTTGGCGCCCAGCAGGCCGGAGGCTGCCACCGGACCCGGGTGCGGGGGTACGAAGATGTGCATGGCAGAGAATGCGGCCGCGGCGGGAATACCGTAGAACAGCAGCGATCCGCCGAGGCGGCGAGCCACGGTGAAGATGATCGGCAGCATGACCACGAGGCCCGCGTCGAAGAAGATCGGGAAGCCGAACAGCAGCGAGGCGACGGAGAGCGCCAGCGGCGCACGGTCCTCGCCGAATTTATCGATCAGCCAATTCGTCAGCACCTCGGCGCCACCGCTGGTTTCGAGCATCCGTCCGAGCATTGCACCCAGACCCACGAGGAGAGCCACGCTGGCCAAGGTGCTTCCGAAACCGCTGGTCATCGTGGAGATGATCGAACCTGCCGGAATACCGGCGGCAACGGCCGTAAGTAGGCTGGTCAGCACCAGCGCCACGAAGGCGTGGACGCGGAATCGGATAATGAGCAGCAGCAGCAACGCGACGGCCGCCACGGCTACTCCAAGGAGGCCTGGGGTTCCCAGCGTCCAGTTCATTTCGAGCTCAGATGTCATTGTCTTCCTTGATCAATGGAGGTTATTAGCGCTTCGGGTCTAGTGCTGGAGTTGGAGCTGCTGGAGCAGATCATTGACGATTTGCTCTGGAGTGTGTGCAATATCCCCGAGGAGCACATGCTCATCGCTGCCTGGTTCTTCAAGCGTAGCCAGCTGGCTGATCAACAGGGAGCTCGGCATGAACTCGTGTTCTCGCGCCGCCATGCGTTCGCCAATCAAGTCCTTGCCACCGGTGAGGTGAACAAAGAGTGTGCTCGGTTCGTGGGATCGAATCAGATCTCGATAAGCCCGCTTGAGTGCAGAACAAGCGATGACCACCGGTGCGCCTGCCGTACGGCTCGACGCCAAGGTGTTGCCGATGATCTGCAGCCATGGGGTGCGGTCTGCATCCTCGAGGGCAATTCCCGCGGCCATTTTGGCGCGATTTTCCTCCGGATGCAGCGCATCCCCATCGATGAATTCCTGCCCTAGGTGAGCGGCGAGAAGGGCTCCAATGGTGGATTTGCCGCTTCCTGAAACGCCCATCACGATGATGGGCAGGTTGTTCAATGTCATTATTCACTCCGTCGTGCGCGAAACATATATCAGCTTTTATTGGCCTTGCTTGATATAAAAGCAGATTTAAACAGACTAGAAGCGCCACCCTCGCGTGTCAAGGAAAAAATCCCTCAAATCCGAGCTCCACAGAGTCCATGCATGTCAGCTCGCGGGTCGCCGCGAATACTCGTAAACCTTCAGGCGGCGGTTGAGAGTTTTCCAAAAATTCTCCTAAAAAATTGCCAAGGACGTGGAACTCCTACTCAAAGGCGAGTAGTGCCACCACCAAGTAGGTCAAACCCGACCACTTCTGATAGTTAGACCATTGGAGAGAACCATGGGATTTATTGGATGGATAGTTCTGGGATTGATTGCCGGAGCTATCGCAAAAGCAATTTTGCCAGGCAAGCAAGGCGGCGGCTGGATAATGACCTTGCTGCTCGGTGTTGTCGGCGCTGTCGTCGGCGGCTGGATCGGTAGCGCTATCTTCGATGTTGGTGTCGATAAGTTCTGGTCGCTTTCAAGCTGGCTGCTCGCCATCGGCGGTGCGCTCATTGTCCTGGTCATCTGGGGCTTCATCACCAAGAAACGGGCTTGATCAGCTCCCGAGGCGCCTAGTCCTCGGGCTTAAGGTCTCAAGGGGCCCGGAAATCGACATTAATCGATTTCCGGGCCCCTTGCCTTGCCATCCCCCGCTAATCGGCTAGATCCTCCAGCGTAGTCGCGCGTCCGGCTTAGCTGCCCGCCGCGTATCTGATCTTGATGTTCTCCGGAATCTGCGGCGTGGCAGTGTCTTTTTTTACTGGTTGGCTTGATCGGCTTTACCTTGGCAGCCTTTGGCTCCGGCAACTTCTCAGGACCTTTTTCATGGCATTCTTTTCGGCCTTGGTTACCGGCAAGGCGTATTTTTTCTTCACGCTGATCTGGGTGGCCACATATTGGCACCGGAAGGATTTATTTTTCGGCATCCACTCGGCCGCGTTCTTGCGCCTTTTTGGCGATTTGCCGACGCCGAGGAAGCCATCAGTTTCAACGGTTCGTTGGCTAACGTCTGCCGCTGCGGCTGGGGCAGTTTCTGGCCTCCGGAAATCCACGCATTCTTCAGTGCCGCCACATGATTAATGTCGACCGAAGCTACCGAGCCAATCGCGAGCACGGCTAGAAGACGGCGCAGTATTTGCCTCTCCCCTTTGCGCAAGTGAATGACGATGGTTGAGAGGTGATCGGGCTTGCTGATCGACCACAGCAAGCTTTGACGGAATCTTCAACCACATAGGTAGCTTAACCCGCCAATTCCCCGAGAGCGCTCCGGCACGAGGGCCGGAGGCAGAGCCGATATTGAGCGACTTGAACGACGAATGCCTTTCGTTCACAGACACGTCATCGGCGCATTTGATGCCCAATAGTGTGGAAAACGAAGCTGCTGGTCTCACGTAGACTTCAAGCAACTAGGCACACGTCTTCGACTAGCTAAGGAACCGCATGACAGGCAACTTCTCCGAAGCCAACGAGCCGACCCCGCCGAGGAAACGTCGGGAGCCGACCCCAGGAACCGAACGGACCAGATGGCGCGGTGTCATTCATGCGTGGAGCACCCCGCTGGTCATCATCTTGGGCTTGCTCTTGGTGGTTCTCGCTCAGGGTGCGGCCGCGGAATGGTCTACCGCCGTATTTGTGCTCACCTCGATTACGCTGTTCGCGACATCGGCCATGTACCACCGGGGCAATTGGAGTCCGCAGACCATGGTCTGGTTCCGGCGCGCCGACCACGCGAATATTTTCCTGCTGATCGCCGGTACCTATACTCCGATTGCCATCCAGATCTTGGAGAGGCCGCAAGCCACGTTGACGCTGTCGATCATCTGGGCCGGCGCCGTACTCGGGGTTCTGGTGAAGACCTTTTGGCCATCGGCACCACGCTGGTTCTCCGTAGCGCTCTATATCCTGCTCGGCTGGGGTGTGGTCATGGATATCCCCTCCTATTGGGCAGCGAGCCCTGCGGTTCTGCTGCTCATTCTGGCTGGCGGCTTGTTCTATACCGTGGGTGCGGTGTTCTACGCGATGAAGCGACCGAACCCGATCCCTACGGTCTTCGGATTCCATGAACTATTCCATGCCTGCACGGTCTTGGCCTTCCTCTGCCACTGGACCGCGGTGCTGCTGGTAGTCCGCTAGGGGCGCGCAACGAAAAACGGCTTCGATCTTCCACAAGGGAAGATCGAAGCCGTTTGGCTTGGGGCCGCGCCCGAGGGCTAGCGCAGCTTGTAGCGCAAGCGAATGAAGGCCAGGCCGATCAACGAAACCACGGCGATGGCCATGTAGTACAGGCTCGGCGCGTCCAAGGATCCGGTCACGCTGAGCAGCCAGGTCAGCACCAGCGGCGCGATTCCGCCGAGCAGGGTCACCCCGACGTTGTAGGTCACCGAGATGCCCGAACCGCGAATGGCTGCCGGGAACAGCGAAGAAATCAAGGCTGGCAACGGTCCGAAGTAGAAGGACATGATCACGCCAAGCAAGGCGA
This sequence comes from Glutamicibacter sp. AOP38-B1-38, assembly GCF_052377485.1. NCBI lineage: Bacteria > Bacillati > Actinomycetota > Actinomycetes > Micrococcales > Micrococcaceae > Glutamicibacter > Glutamicibacter sp. AOP38-B1-38. Next base: position 34,449 of record NZ_JBQSWU010000011.1, read on the forward strand.
TCACCAGGATCATCACCGGGATGCTCGGGTTGCTTGTCATCAGCTTGAACAGCGGCCAGGCGAGCACCAGCGCGCCGACCGCAGCCCAGGTCATGACCTTTGCCGGACCCACCCGGTCAGCGAGGTGCCCGATCAATGGCACGCTGATCAGCGTGATGGTGCCGGCGACAACTCCGCCGAGGAACGCGGCATCGGCTGGGATATTCAGATTCGTCACCGCGAAGGTCGGCATGTACAAGATCATGTACACCGAGATCGTGGCCACGCCGATGGCCGCCGATCCGGCCAGGAGCCGCCCGTAATGCTGGCTGAACAACTCGCCCAGCGGGGACTTGACCTTCTTGGTGGTGATGAACTCCTCGGTCTCTTCCAGGCGCGCACGAATATACAGTCCCACCGGACCGATGAGCAGGCCTACGAAGAACGGCACACGCCAGCCCCAGCTTTCCAGGGACTCCTGGGACAGCTGGGTGGTCAGCACGTAGCCGAATCCGGAAGCCAAAAGCATCGAGACGCCCTGCGCGGCGACCTGCCACGAGGAGTAGAACGCCTTCTTGTGCGGCGCGCTTTCGATCAGGAATGCAGTGGCGGTGCCGAACTCGCCGCCGGCGGAGAAGCCCTGGATCATGCGTGAGAGCAGGATGATCAGCGCACCCCAGACCCCGACCATCGCATAGGTGGGAGCCACCGCCATGATCAGCGTTCCGACCATCATCAGCATCAAGGTGAGCGTCAGCGCCTTTTTCCGGCCCTTGCGGTCCGCATAGCTGCCGAGCACCATGCCGCCCAGCGGCCGGATGAGGTAGGAGATGGCGAAGGTCGCAAAGGTCAGGATCAGCGCGAAGCTCGCATTGGACTCCGGGTAGAACAGCTTGGCGATGGTGGTGGCGAAGGTGGCGTAGACAATGATGTCGAACCACTCAAGGGCGGCGCCAATGGAGGAGGAAATAACCGCCTTGCGGGCTACGGCCAGCTGCTGCGGGGTAGCTATCTGTTCGCTGGTGCTCATGCGGACAGCTCTTCGGCCAGACGCAGAATGAAGTTCTCGCAGTCAACGAGCTGCTGCAGTTCGATGAACTCATCCGGGGCGTGCGCCTGCGCGATGTCGCCCGGGCCGCAGACGACGGTGGGGATTCCGGCGGCGGAGAACAGGCCGGCTTCGGTACCGTAGGTGACCTTTTCGTCGGTGGCGATCGCACCGCAGGCGGCGCTGAGGCCAACGATCTCGGCGTCCTGGACGGTTTCCAGTCCCGGGGCGCCGGCAATCTGCTCGAACTCCACCGAACCTGCCGAGTTGACCTGTTGCATCTGCGCTTCGAGCTCGCTTGCGTAGTCGCGGAAACGCTGAATCAGCGCTGCGCGATCCACGACCGCCAGCGAACGGAATTCAAAGTGCACCACGCATAGCGAAGGGATCGTGTTCACCGCGATGCCCCCGTCGATGCGGTTCACGTTCATGGTGGTGGTCGGCTCGATGAAGGCGGCATCCGACGGGCCGTCGGTGCGCAGTTCCTTGGAGACCTCTTCGACGAAGCTGGCGAAGCGCAGCGCGTAGGAGATCGCATTCAGGCCCTCGCCTGGCAGCGAGGAGTGCGCCGCGACGCCGTTGAACGCCACTCGGAAAACGTTCATGGACTTGTGCCCGCGAATGGCGCGCATGCTGCTCGGCTCCCCCACGATCGCTCCGCGCGGGGCGAGTTCCTGGCGGGTGATCTCCTCCACCAGGCTGACCGCACCCACGCAGCCGACCTCCTCGTCATAGGACAAGGCCAGGTGGATCGGCTCGGCTAGCTTCGCGGCCGTCAGCTCGGGAAGCTTGGCCAGGATGACGCCGATGAAACCCTTCATATCGCAGGTGCCCCGGCCGTAGAGCTTGCCGTCGCGGACCTGGGCGCTGAATGGTTCGCTGGACCAGTCCTGCCCGTCGACCGGGACGACGTCGGTGTGTCCGGACAGCACGATGCCGCCGGTACGCGATCCGTCGGCCGCCGGGATGGTGGCCAGCAGGTTCGCCTTGCTGCCATCTTCGTTGTGGATGAGCTGCGAGCTGATGCCGGCCGCGTCGAGCTTGCCGACCACCAGGTCGATCAGTGGCAGGTTGCTGTCGCGGCTGGTGGTATCGAGGCTGATCAGTTCGTTGATCTGCGCCATGGTCGCTTCGGCTGGTGAAGCCATAATGAACTCCCGGTCTTCGTGGTAACTACGATCTGCCAATGCTTTCACACCAAGTCACCGCCGCAAAGAAGATTTCAGACTATGGCCAACACCTAGCGGGCCGATGCCCCGCCAGGTGGCCTCAGTCCAGCCCTGCGCCGCGCAGGTAAGTGGTGATGAGTGTGGCGAAGACTTGGTCCTGATCCACGCTCGCCGGACCTTGGGCGAGCGACTCGGCCAGCAGCGGGTACTTGCCCGTCCCCAGGGCGGAGATCAGTGCTGCTGCGCCCTTCCCGTCGCCGTCGCCCGCCGGTTCGCCTTGTTCGTTCTGCACGAAGGCCGAGGTGATGGCGGTCAGCATGGCGATGGTTTGAAGTTTTGCGGCCCCGGTGAGCGCGGTGAATTGCAGCGCCGCCAATCCGCGCTCCAGATACGCCAGCGTGTGCGGCCCCAGCGCGCGCTTGGCCAGCAGCAGCGGCGCCACCCACGGATGCCGGTGCATGATGTTCCGCCCCTGCCTGGCCAGGGCGAGCAGCTGCTCGCTGGCGCTACCGTCCAGGCCATTGAGCTCATAGCCGGAACTCACCTGGTCGATCATGAGATCCACCAATTCCTCAACGGAGTCCACATAGCGATAGAGCGAGGCCGCGCCCGAACCTATTTCAGCGGCTACCCCGCGGATGGAGACCGCGCCGATCCCCTCCCGGTCTGCCAGCTCCACGGCCGCCTGGGCAATCTTTTCGCGCGAGTGCTGGGGCTTCGGGCCGGTGCTGCGCCGGGCGCTGGCCCCAACGGTGGCCGGTTGCTTTTGCTTCACTACGGTGCTCCTCCCAATTGCGCCTTGGCTGTTGTAATCCCTTGCTTCCATTTGACTATATACTTAATTGCGAACGGTGATCGCAATTAAGTATCGAGGGAGAAGAATGCGTGTACTCATGGTGACCCCAGGCACTCGGGGCGACGTGGCTCCGATGGCCGGGCTGGGCAAAAAACTGCAGGAGCACGGCTTTGCGGTGTCCATTGCCGCCAACGCCGCGCATGCGCCGCTGATCACCGCGGCCGGATGCAGCTATCACGAGCTGCCCGGCGACATGAGTGCGCTAGTCAGCCCCGCCGCCCCGGGGGCCAAACCGAGCGCCAGCCAATTGTCCTGGTACATGCGCGAGCTCGGGGCCTATTTCGACTCGGCGGCCACCGGCACGCTCGAAGCGGCCGAACAGGGCGCGGATGTGATCATCGCAAATTCGGTCGCCCCCTACGCCTATGATGTCGCCGAAGCCTTCGGCATCCCGGTGATCGGCGCTCATCTACAGCCCAACGAGCCCAGTACGGCCTATGCGCCGATGGTCCTAGGCACCGCACGCAGCTTCGGAGCCCTGGGAAACAAGGCCTTGGGTTCCCTCATCGGCTCCGGCAAAGCACCGTACGACGCCCCGGTGGCACGGATCCGCGCCGGCCTCGGACTGCCCAAACGCACCCGGGCCTCCGGCGAACGCCAACGCAGGCGTGCCAACGCCCCGGTATTGCATGGCTTCAGCTCATCGATCGTCCCGCGCCCCGCGGACTGGCGCTCGGGCTTGAGCAACTGCGGGTATTGGTGGCCGGCAAGCGATGAAGCTTGGACGCCACCTTCCGCGCTGGCCGACTTCCTCGCCGAGGGCCCGGCTCCGGTCTTCATCGGCTTCGGCAGTACCGAGGCGCTGGATCCGGAGTTCATGCTCGACGTGGCGCGTCGCAGCGGCCGGCGGGCGATACTGCAGGGTGCCCCAGAAATCAGCGAGCCGGGCATTCTCGGGATCGGAGCTGCCCCGCACCAGTGGCTGTTCCCGCAGATGGCCGCGGTGATCCACCATGCCGGGGCAGGCACGACGGCCGCAGGCTTGCGCGCCGGAGTCCCCACGATCGCGGTGCCGATTTTCACCGACCAGCCCTTCTGGGCCGCCCGGGTACACGCGCTAGGCGCGGGCGTGGAGCCGGTGAAGTACAAGGATCTGAGCGTCGACCGGCTGGCTTCCGCCATAGATCAGACGCTGTCCACGGACCACTACGCCGCCAACGCCTCGCGCATCGCTCGGCTGCTGGCCGAGGAAGAAGACAGCTCGCTGCCGGTGGCCAGGGCCCTTCGCGAGGCCGCAGCGGCTCGCTAGGAACGCCGCCGCAATCGCATTGGACCCCGGACGCGCCAACGGCACCCATCGAATAATCGATGAGTGCCGTTGGCCAAAAATCGTTTACTTGTTCAGATCGTCGCGGACATCCTTGGCGGCGTCCTTCACTGCTTCGCCAGCCTGCTTGGCCTTGGCAGCTGCCTGGTCTTTGACACCTTCAGCTTGCAGGTTCTCATTGTTGGTTGCGTCGCCTACGGACTCTTTGACCTTGCCGGAGGCTTCCTGCGCCTTGTTTTTGAACTTATCGCCCAAACCCATTGGATGTTCTCCTATCAATTGATCGAACAACTTACTTTTCCGACGCTACCTGCCAAGGCCTAGTGCGAACTGTCCGGAACCTTGGCGTTGGCTGACAGTTCCGCTAAGGCGTTGTTGCCAGCAGTGCACGAAGCTGCTGCTTGTAGTTTTCGAAGGCCGCGCGGCCCTTGCTCGTGAGCGCAATGTAGGTGACCGGCGATCGCCCCTCGAGGATCTTCTCCACGCTCACATACTGGCTGTCCTCCAACTTGCGCAGGTGCGTCGCCAAGTTCCCCGAGGTCATTCCCAGCAGCCCCTGGAGTTTGGGAAAGGACATGCTGTCGCCTGCGCGCAGGGCATCGAGCACGGTGATGGTGCGCAGTCTTGCCTGCGCATGGATCACCGGGTCAAGCTCTTGCATGCCCACCGCGAACCACCTCGCCCGAAACCAATGCGGGCCGAGCGCCATGCAGCAGCCCCAGGGCGATCAGCCCAAGTCCGCCGAGCACACCGGCCAAGAGGTTATAGGGGGCTGGCACCGCCAGCGAGATGAGCCCGACGAGAAGAATCCACGCGCCGAAGATCAATTGGGTCCGATCATTCCAGATCAGCGATCCGGCGACCACCAGCACACCGACCACCAGGCACAGAGCCGCCAGCGAGAAGGCCAGCAAGCCCATGGCGTCGAGCCCCGAGGCATGCAGGCGCCACCCGAGCAGTCCGGCGAAGATCATGCCTAGGGTGAAGGTATTTCCGTAGATCGCGCCTTCGACCATCGAAGGACCCTTGGTGCCCACCGCGCGCTTGGCCGAGTGAACGGCCGAGAATACGATGGCAAGCACGAAGGCGATCACCGCGATACCGACCCCGAGCAACCTGGGCAGCAACGGTGCGCCGAGCGGTGCGAACGTGAAGAAGATCGCCAGGAAGGCGATAACCCACCCGGTCCCCCAGAGCGAAAAGAGCAAGCGCTGATCCGGGCTCAGGGCCTCGCGTGTTTGCCGCGCGTCGACCTCGATGCCCTGCAGGATCCGGGCCGGATCCACCTCATGCCCATTCTTGTTGTCCATGGCGTTACCTCTCCCTCGCCGAGCCGTTCGCGCAATCCACAAAGTAGTTCGCGGTGGAAAGCGCTTTGCATTACAAAGTTAAAGATAGCACTCGCCCACCCGATAGTGAAGAGACCATTTCCGCAAAGCCCGGCGCCGGCCAACCAGGTTTTCCCGAACCCCCTGGAACACACAGGTCACAGGCCCTCAGAGGCGGTTTTGACCTAGTGAAAATGCAGCGGAACATATGCACAGCCAGCGCGTTCTGGGCGCAGGTCCGCTTCGCGCACGGTGATCTTCGTCAACGGCGGCAAGCCGGAGATCGGAGCACGCCGGCCCGGTTTCCTCGGTATCATTGGAACTATCGAACTTCGCAGCAGTTCTGCTCGTGCGCGGTTGCCAATCGGGTGAGCACCACGAATCGACGAGGTGGATTCTTATCTCTCACGCACCCATTGCCGCCGATCAATTGATCTGCTGGGAACACGAGGGCGTACGCACCTCGGCCAGCTGGTGGTCGGCTAATGCGCGCTCGGCGCCCAAAGATCTTGTTGTCGTCGACGATCGCCTCACCGCGGATGCGGCCATGCGAAATGCCGCCCGGGGCACCGCAATGCTGTGGCTCGGCGACTTCCACAATGCCAAGCAGCTACTGGCGGCCATCGACCGCCGCCTGGCCAAGGCCGGCACCGGCAAGGCCTCCCGCAAGCCGCTGACCGACGCCGAGAAGTTCTATGCCATCCGGCAATCCCGCGCCCAGCGCTCACGGATGATGTCCCTGCTCCTGGTCCCGCTGAACTTCGACACACCCGGCGGCACCGCGACGCTGCCGCTGTCCCGGGCCCCGCTGGTCGGTTCCGCGGTGGCATTCGGCTACGCGCAACAGGCGCAGCCTGCAACGGGCCACGCGGTAGTCAGCCTGCAGGAACTGACCGGCATGCTCGGCGCCTACCAGTGGTTCCTCAACGGCGTTGACGTTCCCGCACTGGGAGCGAAGATCCACCCCCACTACGGCACCTTCCTGCCCACCCGCCACGAGTACGTTGACCTGGTGGCCAAGGCACCGCTCAATACCCACCAGCTGGCCTTCGACATCGGCACCGGCACCGGGGTGCTGGCCGCCGTGCTGGTGGCCCGTGGGATGAAAAACGTGCTCGGCACGGACATCCATCAGCGCGCGGTTGATTGCGCGAACGATAATTTTGCGCGCTTGGGCTTCCAAGACGCTGCGCGAGCCGAGCTGACCAGCATGTTCCCCGCGGGCAAGGCCCCCTTGGTGATCTGCAATCCGCCGTGGCTGCCCGGGAGCGCGCCAAGCTCGCTGGATGCGGCGGTCTACGATCCGGGAAGCAAAATGCTGCTGCAGTTCCTGGGCGGACTGCCCGAACACCTGACCGAAGATGGCGAGGGCTGGTTGATCATCTCGGACCTCGCCGAGCTGCTCGGCCTGCGCACCCGTGAGCTATTGCTGGAAGCCATCGATCATGCGGGCCTGGAGATCATCGACCGGCTCGACACCTCACCAACCCACGCCCGGGCCAAGGACCACTCGGACGTTCTGCACGCAGCGCGCTCGCGGGAAGTCACCTCGTTGTGGCGGCTGCAAGCCAAACGCTAAGACACAACTATGCGCTGCGTCCAAGCACGGCGACCAGGAAGTCGTCGGCCGCCCGATGCATATTCCAGGTGGAGTAGCGCTGCTGCAGCTCGAGTCCGGCCTGCGCGGCATCCGCTTCGAACTCGGCGAAATCGTAGCCCCGCCCGGCGCCAAAGCCGACAACGAGCCGGCCTTCCGACGCCAAATGCCCGCGCAGCCGTTGCAACGCAGGCAGCCGTTCATTCTGGGCAAGGAAGGTCAGCACATTTCCGGCGCAGACGATGAGGTCGAATTCTTGGGCTGCGCCGGATTCGTCGTTCAGCGTGAACGTCGCAAGGTTTCCGGCGTGCCACTGCGCTGCCGGGTAATCCTCGCGGGCGACCTCGATAAGGTGCTCATCCAAATCGACGCCGACTACTTGGTGCCCGTGCTCGGCAAGCCAGCCGCCGATGCGGCCGGTGCCGCAGCCGGCATCGAGTATCCGGCTCCCCCGCTCGGCCATGGCATCAATCGTTCGGGCTTCACCGAAAATATCGTTGCCCTCAGCGACAATTGTCCGCCAACGCTGAGCGTAGTTCTGGGCGTGGTCGGGATTGGCGCGCACCGCGGCGAGCCATACATTTTCTTCGGGAGCACTCATGCCTCCAGTTTCCCACGCCATCGGGCACAAACAGCATTCAAGGCGCGGCCATGGGTATTTTTACCCATGGGTCCGCGGTGCGACGTTGCATCAATCGCCCGACGCGGACCTGGCCGCTGGCTGCGTAAGGTGAAATCCATGATCGGTTCGGGGGCTTCCCGGCACCGTAAACCAGCGAGGTTTTCGCTGATTTCCATGGCTCGCATGGAGGATGTTATGTCCAACCACAAGCAGGAAAAATCAACACCCACCCAGCCGGCGCGCAACGTCGACACACTGGTCATCGGCGCTGGCCAGGCCGGGCTCTCCGCGGCCCAGCAGCTCAAGGAACGCGGCGGAGACTGCCTTGTGCTGGAAGCCGGGGAAAGGATCGGCGACCAGTGGCGCCACCAGTACGATACGCTGCGCTTGTATACCACCAATCGGGTCAATCATCTGCCCGGGATGAAGTTCCCCGGCGAACCGGGCGGCTTTGCCAGCAAGGACGAACTGGCCGACTTCCTGGAGCACTATGCGGCCAGCTTCGAGCTGCCGGTGCTCTGCCGGGCGCGGGTCAGCTCGCTCACCGGGTACGGGCAACGCTTCGTGGCACAAACCGCTGCGGGAGAAATCCACGCTCAGCAGGTCGTGATCGCCACCAGCCCCTTCGGCCAGCTGCCGGCCATCCCGCAACTGGCCGATGAGCTCGACGAACAGATCCTGCAATTGCACTCCAGCGAATACCGCCGCCCGGGACAGCTCAAACCCGGCCCGGTGCTGGTGGTCGGCGCCTCGCATTCGGGCTGCGATATCGCGTGGGAAGTTGCCCAGCGGCACCCGACGATGCTGTGCGGACGCGACACCGGTGAGGTCCCAGTGCCCTGGGGCAGTCCGCTGATCCACGTGGTCGTTCCGCTGGTGATGTTCGCCCACACCTACCTGGAAACGCGCAGCACCGCCTTCGGCCGGCGCAAGCGCCTCGAGGTTCTGGAGCACGGGGCGCCGCGGCTCCGGGTGAAACGCGCGGATCTGGCCGCCAGGGGCGTGAAATGGCACGAGCAGCGAGTCACCGGGGTTCGCAACGGCCAGCCGGTGCTTGCCGACGGCACCGTGCTGGAGGTGGACAACGTCATTTGGGCCACCGGATTCCGCCACGATTACTCCTGGCTGAAATTGCCGGTGCTCGATGAATCCGGCTGGCCGCGCGAATACCGCGGCGTCGCCCAGGACGTGCCGGGGCTGTACTTCTGCGGACTGGCCTTCCAGCACTCTGAGGCTTCGATGAACCTCTTCGGAGTGGGGCGCGATGCCGCCTACGTCGCACGGCAGATCATCCCCCGTGCCTCGAGCCCGCACAAGGCCGCGGACACCGAGCGGATGATTGCATAGCAAAGTCCATGGGCGTAGCCTCGCAAGTGAGGCTACGCCCATGGATAATCCCGAATCTGACCCAGCGCACCAACCGGAGCATCAGGATCTGCTGCCCGAGCAGCTGATGGCCCGAGGCACGCACGCCCATTTGACCGGCGAATCCGCCCGCGGTCTTGACCTGCTGCACCAGGCTTTCGTGAAATTCGGCGAGCAGCATCAACCGGCGCAGGCATTGCAGGCGGCCTTCAGGATCACCATGGTCTATGGCACCAGCGGACAGCCTGCGCTGTTTAATGGCTGGTTGGCTCGCTCGCGCGCCCTGCTGGCCGAGCATGAAACCGGCGGCGTCTTGCCGCCGGCCCTCGAGGTGGCCGCCGGATACCACGGCGTGCTGCAGCTGCATCAGGCGCTGATGAGCGGCGGGTTTGCCGTCGTGACGGAGAAAGCCGCCGAAATCCTGCGGCTCGGACGCAAACACCGCAACGCGGACCTGCTGGCACTGGCCCTGGTTGCCAGCGGCAGGTCACGCATCTACGCCGGGCCGGTGCCGGCCGGCCTCGACATGCTCGATGAGGCCATGGCCCTGGTTTTGGCTGGGGAATGCGAGGCCATACCCACCGGGCTTGTCTGGTGCGCCGCCATCGAAGCCTGCCAGGAAATCGGGGCCATCGACCGGGTATCCCAATGGACCGAGGCACTGGCCGCCTGGCGGGCGGAACGTCCGCAGATCACCGCTTTCGGCGGGGAATGCTCGCTGCACACCGGGCAGATCCTGGCCTTGCGCGGTTCCTGGGGCGCGGCCATCGACGAGTTCACCACCTCTTGCCACCGTTTTGAGCTCCGCGCCCAGCCCTATTCCGCAGGGGTCGCGCAGCGCGAACGCGGGGATCTGCTGCGCATCCAAGGAGACTTCGATGCCGCCGAGACGGCCTACCAGGCTGCGGCGGAGCATGGCTGCGACCCACAGCCGGGACTAGCACTGCTGTGGTTGGCCAATGGCTCAACCGACGCTGCCCTGGCCGCCATCCGCCGGTGCCTGGACGAACGCCAGCTGCCCGCCCAACGCCTCGCGCTCTTGCCGGCCGGCATCGAAATCGAACTGCAGCTGGGCACCCGGGATGCGGCGGAGCGGTTGCTGAGCGAGTTGGACGGACAGGCTGATGCCACCGGCTGCCTGATCACCTTGGCCGCGGCCGCCTATGCCCACGCCGATCTGGAGCTCTCCAAGGACGATGCCCACGGAGCTCTGCCCTATGCCCGCAAGGCGGTGCAGGACTTCGGGCAGATCCGCGCACCCTATCTCTGCGCTCGCTCCCGGGTCCTGTTGGCCCGCTCCCTGCTCGCGGTCGGCGACACCCGGAGCTTTCATGCGGAGATGCAGGCCGCCACGGCCACCTTCGAGCAGTTGGGCGCCACTCCGCAAGGCGCCGCGGCCCAGTCGCTGCTGCAGGCGGTCGGCCACGCCGAACCCGCTCCGGGCGGGCTGACCGCTCGCGAGGTCCAAGTGCTGCAGTTGGTGTCCGCCGGGCACAGCAACCGGCAGATTGCCCAGGAACTCTATCTGAGCGAAAAGACAGTTGCGCGGCACCTGAGCAATATCTTCACCAAGATCCAGGTGCCATCGCGCACCGCGGCCGCGGCCTGGGCCTACGAACACGCTCTGGCTTGAAATCGCTCAGGTACGCCTCCGGGCCGGTGCCTCGCGTGGGCCCGGGCCCGTACTTGGATGCTCCGGGCATGGCGAGCAATGCGGCCTCATATCGAGCTCCCTCGTTTTAATCTATGGAGATAGTCCGGGCGCACCCGTGCGCTCTGTGCCTGCCCAACTGGGACTTGCCTCGTGGATAAATCGCATGGCTAATCGGCAAAGCCTCAACTGGCCAAATTATCGAGCGACGTAAATGTGCGTGCACTACCGCCCCACCTCCTGGGCAGCCAGATGCAGCGCAACTATGAGCCGAGCAACCGCCAGAGCCTCCCGTAAGTCGACTTCTTTCCGCCGGGCTCAAAGCACCGCACTGGCCCAATGGTTTTCGTTGTCGGGCCCTTATTCGACCAGTCTGGGCATTCGCATGCCGTGGCTATGGCAGTCTGGTCAGGCCGGATCGTCCCGTTTCGCAATCAAATACGAGAAAACCCGCTTCATCCAGCCTGATTAGACTAGATGAAGCGGGTTTTGCTTGGTGGGCCCTACCGGGATCGAACCGATGACATTCACGGTGTAAACGTGACGCTCTACCAGCTGAGCTAAAGGCCCTGACCATTGCTGAACGAAGAATCTCCTTCGCGCCAACAGAGAATAACTTTACTTGCGATTCCCTATCCGCGCAAATCAGCAGGGCGTGACGTGCGTCTCCCACTTCACGGCTCGGTCCAAGCTCACCCAGATTGCGCCACGACTGGAAGCGTTAAAACCAGGCCTGCGCAAGGAGCTGCAGGGAACGATCACGCACAGCTGGATCGAAGGCGTAGGTCGTCGTAATGAGTTCATCCGCACCGGTTCGCTGCACAAACGCATCCAGTTCAGCTTTCACCGTCGAGGCAGCGCCCACCGCCTTGATCTTCAGCATCGGGTTTCTCATGGCGCCGTGGCTTGCCAGCGTCGCTGGGTCCACCGGAGGCTGCAGCTTGCGCGATTGTCCGTGCTGAATATCTTGGAACATCTGCTCTATCACCGTGAATTCTCGCGCCGCTTCCTCATCGGTGTCCGCGACCATCACGTTGATGCCAGCCATCACGTAGGGCTTTTCAATCTGAGCCGTCACCGACTGCGGATTGAATGCCTCTCGGTAGACTTTCAGCGCGTGGTCAACTTGTTCCGGAGCGAAGTGCGAGGCGATCGAAAATGGTAGACCTAATTGCCCGGCAATAGAGGCACCATTGACCGTGGAGCCAAGCACCCAAATCGGCACGTTCATGCCGGCTGACACCGCAGAGACGATCGGCATGCTGTGGGCCGTGCCGGTTTCCCCGAACCAGCCCTGCAGGTCATAAATGCTCCGCGCAAACTCTTGCGGATCAGCCGAGGAACGACTGAGCGCCTGCGCGGTCATACCGTCTGTTCCTGGTGCGCGGCCAAGGCCCAGATCGATCCGATCACCGTGCATGTTAGCCAAGGTTCCATACTGCTCAGCGACCATCAGCGGAGAGTGGTTGGGCAGCATCACGCCACCAGAGCCCACTCGAATCCTCTCGGTGACCGAGGCCGCCTGCGAGATGAGCAACGCCGTGGCGCTCGAGGCGAGACTTGGGGTGTTGTGGTGTTCGGCAAACCACAGCCGATGGTACCCAAGTTCATCTGCCAGCCGGGCGGTCTTCATCGAAGCGGCGATCCCCTCGCGAGCTGTGGAGCCGTCAGAGATGGAGGCAAGATCAAGAATGCTCAACGGAACAGGCAAATCGTTTCCTTAAGTTAGAATTTTTGCAGTATTTTCTTCGCAAAACGGAATTTCGTCGCATTAGGCAGTAACCACGCTGAGCGCATTCCTATTCCAATGCCCTCCGGCTCACAGGGGCTTTCGGCAGCAGGACACCGATCACGATCGCCTTTCCCCGGCATCCGTACCGTCCACGGAGAACAGCCGTCCGCTGAAGATCCTCGTTCTATGAAATCAACACTCTCCGGTGAACCCCATGCCGTTCAAACGATATGCATTACTTTGGGTTGCGCCACGACACCGCAGGACCCTACAAGTCGATTCTGATCAACAGCATGGTCGGGTGTTGATGTCTTTGTGGAACGCCGTGTCTACTTTCGAACCCTGATGACGCACATCGCTGAGGAATTAATCGACAACGTCTAGATGGTTCTTTGGATTGGCAGTCGAGGGATCTTGGGCTTCGTCATCACTTCTGCCGAAGCTCTCGATGATCTGCTGCCGGTAATCAAGGGTTAAGTGCCAAAAAAGGTGTACAGAAGCCACCCAAAACAGATGACCACTAGGACTAACACTGCCAACATATGCTCTACGATCTTGCTGCATGAAAACAGCGACCCACCCTGAGGGGCGAGCCGCTGAATCGTGTTTTCAAAATCGGTTAAATGCCGTTTTGAACTATGAAATTTTGGTGGGCCCTACCGGGATCGAACCGATGACATTCACGGTGTAAACGTGACGCTCTACCAGCTGAGCTAAAGGCCCAAATCTCTATGCTGCCTTGCGTTTATCCAAGCCAACGAGAGATAAATTTACCGGCATTTTCCTCACCGTGCAAATCGAGGGAAGCCGGCGTGCGGCGAGCAACGTCACCGCGACCTCTTGACCGCCTCGAAGTAGCTTTCCAGACTGCGCGGTTCGGTCATCAAGCTGGTCATCACATCTTGCACGACGCCGTCCACCAGATAGAGAGTCAGGCGCGTTGCCACGCCCTTTTCTTCGTCAAAGGCTCCAGCCAGCCGGGCAACCGCCCCATGGGGCCAGAAGTCGGCGAGCAGGTCGAATTCTATGCCCAGGGATTCGGCGTAGGAGCGCAGCGTGAACTTATGGTCCACGGAAATTGCACAGACACGCACCTGCCGTTCGCTGAAAAGTTGGTGGTGTTCTTGGATTTCTGCCAGTTCGGATCCACAGACGCGGGAAAATGCCCACGGATAAAAAACCACCAGCACCCGGCCCGAAGCGAGCTGGGTGCTGGTGATCGTTTCGCCGTACTGATTTTCCAGCGAGAAATCGAACAGGCGTGAACCTGTTTCGATCATTAGTTCTTCTTGCGTGGTGCCAGGCGGATGGCGGACCAATCCTCGGAGACACCCTCGGTAGTAGTTACATGAAGCCCCGCGGTGGGAGCATCCTGTTGAATCTGGGTTGGGGACACATGTCCGGCCCGACCCTGCTTAGGGGTTAGCAGCCAAACAATGCCACCTTCATCAAGGCAATCCAATGAATCCATTAGGGCGTCGACCAAGTCACCATCGCCGTCGCGCCACCAGAAAATGACTGAATCGACTACGTCGTGGTCGTCTTCGGTGAGCAATTCTGAACCGATCAGGTCCTCGATAGCATCGCGAAGATCGAAGTCCACGTCTTCGTCATAGCCCAGTTCCTGAATAAGGTCTTCATCTTTGAAACCCATAATCTTAGCGGGTTCCAGGTTTGCCGATACGGCGTCGCTCACTTCATTTCCTCCTGCTGCTACAAAGCGTTACTAACAACAAAACACTCTTTTGCCGTCCCATTCAAGCGCTAACGACGTAACACGCCGGTAATTCTACCTCGATGCATTGTGACTAACATCATTCTTACACGACCATTGACTACATAGCTCCTGTACTGAGTTGCATATGTCACTCAATAAGTCAGATATAAGCCGTTTTTGGGTCAAAAACGTGTACTTTTCACTTCCCCATAAGAACTAGAGTATGGGTTGAAACGAGATGCTCACGTCACTCAAGTGTGCCTGTCTCAAAGTCCCAACCCGTTGAACGGTCCAAAACTTAGACCAGATCGACGGAGCCGCAATTCAATCAAGGAGCTTCCGTGGCTGTAGAGGAACACATCTCCCAGATCCGTAGTGGTTTGACTTACCAGCTATCCGATCGGGATCCCGAGGAAACTCAGGAATGGTTGGACTCATTCGACTCGCTCGTCGAGGCGCAGGGCACCGAACGTGCCCAGTTCATCATCCGCTCGCTGCTGCAGCGTGCCGGCGCGAAATCCGTCGGTGTCCCACACGTGACCACCACCGACTACGTGAACACCATTCCGGTGGACCAGGAACCAGAATTCCCGGGCGACGAGTCCGTGGAACGCCGCTTCCGCGCATTCATGCGCTGGAACGCAGCGATCATGGTGCACCGCGGCCAGCACCCTGACATCGGCGTCGGCGGACACATCTCCACCTATGCCGGTGCGGCCACCCTCTACGAGGTCGGCTTCAACCACTTCTTCCGCGGCAAGGACCACGCCGGCGGCGGAGACCAGGTCTTCTTCCAGGGCCACGCCTCCCCGGGCATGTATGCCCGCGCCTTCCTCGAAGGACGACTGGGCGAAGAGGACATGGACGGCTTCCGCCAGGAGAAGTCCAAGGAAGGCCACGCGCTGCCTTCCTACCCGCACCCGCGTTCGATGCCGGACTTCTGGCAGTTCCCGACCGTGTCGATGGGTCTGGGCCCGGCAAACGCCATCTACCAGGCGCAGCTGAACCGCTACATCCACAACCGCGGCATCAAGGACACCTCCGACCAGCACGTCTGGGCCTACCTGGGCGACGGCGAAATGGACGAGCCGGAGTCGCGCGGATTCCTCCAGCTGGCAGCCAACGAAAAGCTGGATAACCTCACCTTCGTGGTCAACTGCAATCTGCAGCGCCTCGACGGTCCGGTGCGCGGCAACGGCAAGATCATGCAGGAACTCGAGGCCTTCTTCCGCGGTGCCGGCTGGAACGTCATCAAGGTCGTCTGGGGCCGCGAGTGGGATGCCCTGCTCGAAGCCGATCCGGACGGCGCTCTGGTCGACGTCATGAACCAGACCCCGGATGGCGACTACCAGACCTACAAGGCGGAGTCCGGCGCATTCGTGCGCGAGCACTTCTTCGGCCAGCGTCCGGAGACCAAGGAACTGGTCTCCGAGTACACCGACGACGAGATCTGGAACCTCAAGCGCGGCGGCCACGACTACCACAAGGTCTACGCGGCCTATAAGGCAGCCACCGAGTTCAAGGGCAAGCCAACGGTCATCCTGGCCAAGACCGTGAAGGGCTACGGCCTGGGCACGCACTTCGAGGCGCGCAACGCGACCCACCAGATGAAGAAGCTGACCCTGGAAGACCTCAAGGGCTTCCGCGATCACCTGCGCATCCCGATCACCGACGAGCAGCTCGAAGCCGATCCGTACCTGCCGCCGTACTACCACCCAGGTGTTGACTCCGCGGAGTACAAGTACCTGATGGAACGCCGTGCGGAACTCGGCGGCGCGGTGCCAACCCGCCGCAAGGAGACCAGCACGCCGATCTCCCTGCCCGGGGACAAGTCCTACGCCTTCGCCAAGCGCGGTTCGGGCAAGCAGCAGGCGGCCACCACCATGGCCTTCGTGCGCCTGCTCAAGGACCTGATGCGCGATAAGGACTTCGGCCACCGCATCGTGCCGATCGTGCCCGATGAGTCGCGCACCTTCGGCATGGACTCCTTCTTCCCCACCGCCAAGATCTACAACCCGGCCGGGCAGAACTACCTGTCGGTGGACCGCGATCTGGTGCTGGCCTACAAGGAATCCCCTGCCGGACAGCTGATCCACCCGGGCATCAACGAGGCCGGCGCAGTCGCGGCCTTCACCGCCGCGGGCACCAGCTACTCCACCCACGACGCGCCGCTGATCCCGATCTACGTGTTCTACTCGATGTTCGGTTTCCAGCGCACCGGCGACGCCTTCTGGGCGGCCGCGGACCAGATGACCCGCGGCTTCATCATCGGCGCCACCGCCGGGCGCACCACGCTGACCGGCGAGGGCCTGCAGCACGCGGACGGCCACTCGCCGCTGCTTGCCGCAACCAACCCGGCAGTGGTCACCTACGATCCGGCCTTCGGCTACGAGATCGGGCACATCATGCGCTCGGGCCTGGACCGGATGTACGGCGGGAAGCACGAAGATCCAAACGTGATGTACTACCTCACCGTGTACAACGAGCCGATCTCCCAGCCTGCCGAGCCGGAGAATGTGGATGTCGAGGGCATCGTCAAGGGCATCTACCTGCTGAAGGAAGCGACCACCGACGGGCCGCGTGCCCAGCTGCTGGCCTCCGGCGTGGCACTTGCCTGGGCCGTGGAAGCCCAGCAGATCCTCGCCGATGAGTGGGGTGTCTCCGCCGATGTCTGGTCGGTGACCTCCTGGAACGAGTTGGCGCGCGACGGCCAGATCGCCGACGACAAGGTGCTCACCGATCCATCCTCCACTCGCCCGGTGCCGTTTGTGACCTCGAAGCTTGAGTCCACCACCGGTCCGGTCATCGCCACCACCGACTACATGCGTGCGGTGCCGGAGCAGATCCGCCCCTACGTCCCGGGTGAATTCCACACCCTGGGCGCGGACGGCTTCGGCTTCTCCGACACCCGTGCCGCGGCGCGTCGTTTCTTCAAGATCGACTCGCACACCCTGGTGGTCAAGACCCTGGCCTCACTGGCAGAACGCGGCGAGATCCCGGCGGACACCGCGGTGAAGGCGCACGCCAAGTACGACCTGAACAACCCGAACGCCGGAACCTCCGGCAACGCGGGCGGCGACTCCTAGCCTCGAGCTATGCCAAGCCGAGGCGGCAAGGGCACGAATGCAGTTCAACTGCCTTCGTGCCCTTGCGGTTATTAACCTCATATTCGCTTCGCGGCGGGGCAAACCTACGAGCGAGTACCGGAAAACTTCCGTATGCTGTGAATTATGAGTCCTCAGGTCGAACCCACATCCAGCGTGCGCTCGCGCGCCGTGCGTTTGCCCAAGCCCACCCCGGAAACCATCCGCCGGCTCAAGAGCCACCTCGGGGTGCTTTCCACCACGGCGCTGAAATACCTGGACCAATCCCTGCCCTGGTACCGCTCGCTGGAGCCGGACGAACGCGCCGCGCTCGGGCTAGTCGCGCAGAAGGGCATCTCCACCTTCGTCTCCTGGTACGAGGAACCCGAATCCACCCCGGCCTGGGTGATGAACGACGTCTTCGGCGCCGCCCCCACCGAGCTGACCCGCTCCATCTCGCTGCAGAAAGCGCTGGCGCTGCTGCGCACCATCGTGGAGGTCGTCGAATCCCAGGTGCCCGATATCGCCGCGGAGAACGAACAGGCCCAGCTGCGCGAGGCGGTGCTGCGCTACTCGCGTGAGGTCGCCTTCGCCGCCGCCGACGTCTACGCCCGGGCCGCCGAAACCCGCGGCGCCTGGGACTCGCGGCTCGAAGCCCACGTGGTGGACGCGGTGCTGCACGGAGAATCCCAGGATTCGCTGTCCTCGCGCATCGCGGCCATCGGCTGGAAGTCGCAGAAGAACATCCGCATCATGGTGGGCACCACCCCGGGCTCGAACTCGGTGACCTTCGTCGCCGCGCTGCGCCGGATGGCGCTGCGCTATTCCAGCGACTCGCTGGTGGGGGTGCTCGGCGAGCGGGCGATCCTGATGCTCTCGGATACCAAATTCGAGGAAGCCGACCTCTCGCGCTTCGCCAGGTTCTTCGGACCCGGCCCGCTCGTCTACTCTCCGATGGCAGCCACGGTCAAGGATATGCACACCGCCGCCAGCGCAGCGGTGGCCGGCTATGCCGCGGCCAAAGCCTGGCCGCAGGCGCCCGCGCCGGTGGGCGCCGACGACCTGTGGCCCGAGCGCGTCTTCAACGGCGACCAGATGGCGCGGACCGCGCTGATCGAGCGCGTCTACCTGCCCCTGCTGCATGCGGGCAACGGCCTGCTCGAAACGCTCTCCAGCTATCTTTCCCTGGGGCACTCCTTGGAGGGGACCGCCCGGGCGCTGTTCGTGCACGCGAACACCGTGCGCTATCGGCTCAAGCGCGTCTCCGAGGTGACCGGCTGGGATCCGCTGGTGCCCCGCGACGCATTTGTGCTGCAAACCGCGCTGGTGGTCGGCCGGCTCGCCGAGGCGAACTAGCCGCACCCCGGTTTTTATGGAGACCGCACAGTTCAACCGGCGCAACACAAGCGCATTACATGGGTTTTCATGCTCGGCGTACGATAAGCTTTTGTAGAGTTCCTACAAAGAGCCACCACGAGCTTGGTACCGAAATACCGCGCGTGAAGCCGCAACTATTTGGAAAGCTGTAAGAGTGCTAGCAATCGTTTGCCCCGGACAGGGCTCCCAGACCCCAGGTTTCCTCACCGACTGGCTCGAAGTGGATGGCGTTCGCGACCATCTCTCGGCCCTGAGCGAGATCACCGGACGCGATCTCATCGCCCACGGCACCGTCTCGGATGAAGAGACCATCAAGGACACCGCCGTCGCCCAACCGCTGATCGTCGCCGCCGGGCTGGTGACCGCGCGTGCCCTGTTCGGTGCGCAGCTGCCCGCCGGTGCCGTCCTCGCCGGACACTCGGTCGGCGAAATCACCGCCTCGGCCCTGGCCGGCGCGCTGGGCGAAAACGATGCAATGAGCTTCGTGCGCACCCGCGCCAACGCGATGGCCGAAGCCGCAGCTGCCACCCCTACCGGCATGGCAGCGGTGCTCGGCGGAGACCCCGATGAGGTGCTCGCCAAGCTTGAAGAGCTGGGACTGACCCCGGCCAACGCCAATGGCGGCGGGCAGACCGTCGCCGCCGGCACCCTGGAGCAGCTGGAAACGCTGGTGGCCAACCCCCCGGCGAAGGCCCGCGTGATCCCTTTGAAGGTCGCCGGCGCATTCCACACCAGTCACATGGCCCCCGCGGTGGGCGTGCTCGAAGAACTGTCGAAAACGCTGGCCCCGCAGGCCCCGGCTCAGCTGCTGCTCTCGAACTTCGACGGTGCCCCGGTGGCCAACGGCGAGGCGAACCTCGGCTCGCTGGTAGCCCAGGTCTCCCGCCCGGTCCGCTGGGATCTGTGCATGGAGACCCTCGCAGCCCAGGGCGTCACCGGACTGCTGGAGCTCTCCCCCGCAGGCACCCTGGTGGGCCTGGCCCGCCGCGGACTGAAGGGCGTGAAAACCCTCGCGCTGAAAACTCCCGAAGACCTGGGCGCGGCCCGCGACTTCGTCGCCGAGCACACCGCCAACTAGCAGACGGGCAGCTTTCCGCAATCATGAGCCTGCAACTGAAAACTCCGGCCACCAACGCCTACAGCCGCATCCTGGGCACCGGATCCTTCCGCCCGGATGTCGTGGTGACCAACGACGACATCTGCCAATGGATCGACTCCTCGGACGAGTGGATCCGCCAGCGCACCGGCATCATCACCCGCCACCGCGCGGATGCGAACACCTCGGTGCTGGATATGGCCGAAGCCGCCTCCCGCCGCGCTTTGGAGGACGCCGGAATTACCGCCGAGCAGCTGGATACGGTCATCGTCGCCACGGTCACCTTCCCGCATGCCACCCCGTCGGCCGCCTCCGCGCTGACCGAACGCTTGGGCGCTACCCCGGCCCCGGCCTATGACATTTCTGCCGCCTGCGCCGGCTACTGCTACGCGGTGGCTCAGGCCGACGCGCTGGTGCGTGCCGGGCTGGCCCAGCACGTGCTGGTGGTCGGCGTGGAGAAGCTCTCGGATTACATCGACAATTCCGAACGCACCATCTCATTCCTGCTCGGTGACGGCGCAGGCGCCGTGGTGATCGGCGCCTCCGAGGTTCCGGGGATCTCCCCGTCGGTGTGGGGTTCGGACGGTTCGAAGTGGAATGCGATCAGCATGACCCACTCGCAGCTGGCATTGCGCGAATCGGTGCTCGGCAGCGAAAACGAGCTGCTGGAAAGCGCCGTGGACGAACCGCTGGAGGAACACGCCAACCCGTGGCCGACGCTGCGCCAGGACGGCCAGACGGTCTTCCGCTGGGCGGTGTGGGAAATGGCGAAGATGGCCCGCAAGGCCTTGCACGAGGCCGGGATCGAAGCCGAGGATCTGGCCGCGTTCATCCCGCATCAGGCGAATATGCGCATCATCGACGAGATGGTCAAGCAGCTGAAACTTCCCGAATCGGTGGTGGTGGCCCGCGATATCGCCGAAAACGGCAATACCTCCGCGGCCTCGATTCCGATGGCCATGGACCGCATGCGCCGCGAGCACCCTGAGGTTTCGGGCAAGCTCGCCTTGCAGATTGGTTTCGGCGCCGGGCTTGTCTTCGGCGCTCAGGTAGTACTCCTGCCCTAAGCTTTAACCCGAAGGCGAACACCGCCTGGTGGGAACCAGTAAAATTTTCACTAAGCCGGACAGTGCCCCGCACGGGGAACTGCGCCACACACAATGACCGGAATATTCCGGCACTACGAGAAAAGGAGCCACCTGATGGCTAGCAACGAAGAAATCCTGGCGGGCCTCGCCGAAATCGTGAACGCCGAGACCGGCCTGGACGTTGCCGACGTGCAGCTGGACAAGTCCTTCACCGAAGACCTGGACATCGACTCGATCTCGATGATGACCATCGTCGTTGAGGCAGAGGACAAGTTCGAGGTCAAGATCCCGGACGAGGAAGTCAAGAACCTGAAGACCGTTGGCGACGCAGTGAGCTTCATCGCCGCCGCACAGGCCTAAGCATTATCGCCCACCCGTAGCGGTGCGGCAATCCGTCGTGCGGGAAAGCCGCACGCACGGGCCGGTACGTGAAGCCGGCCCCCAATATTTTTACACCGCCCAGTAGAGAGTTTGATGATGGCGCGCAAAGTAGTGATCACCGGTCTCGGAGCCACAACCCCCATCGGTGGGGACGTCCCCACCCTTTGGGAGAACGCCCTCAAGGGCGTCTCCGGCGCCGCCACCCTGACCGATTCCTGGGTGGAGGAATACAACCTGCCCGTCACCTTCGCAGCGCGCGCCTCGGTCCCGGCCACCGATGTGCTTTCCCGCGTGGAAGCCAAGCGCATGGACCCTTCCACCCAGTTCGCCGTGGTTGCCTCGCGCGAAGCGTGGAAGGACTCGGGGATCGAAGAATTCGACCGCAATAAGCTGGCCGTCGCCTTCGCCACCGGCATCGGCGGGGTCTGGACCCTGCTGGACGCCTGGGACACCCTGCGCGAAAAAGGCCCACGCCGCGTGCTGCCGATGACCGTGCCGATGCTCATGCCAAACGGCCCGGCAGCTGCCGTGTCGCTGGACTTGGGTGCCGAAGCCGGCGCGCACACTCCGGTCTCCGCTTGCGCTTCGGGCACCGAGGCCATGCACGTGGGACTGGAACTGATCCGCTCGGGCAAGGCCGATATCGTCATGGTCGGCGGTGCGGAAGCCGCGATCCACCCGATGCCGATCGCCGCTTTCTCTTCAATGCAGGCGCTTTCGCGCAGCAACGACAACCCGCAGGGTGCCTCGCGCCCCTACGACATCGACCGCAATGGCTTTGTCATGGGCGAAGGCGCCGGAGCGCTGGTGCTGGAGGCCGAAGAGCATGCGCTGGCACGTGGCGCACGCATCTACGCCGAACTGGCCGGTACCTCGGTCACCTCCGACGCGCACCACATCACCGCGCCGGACCCTCAGGGCCTGGGCGCGACTCGTGCGCTGAAGGCGGCCATGTTCGATGGCCTCATCCAGCCCGAGGACGTCGTCCACGTCAACGCCCATGCAACCTCCACCCCGGTCGGCGACAAGCCGGAATACACCGCGCTGAAGGCCGCTCTGGGAGATCACCTGGACGATGTCTGGGTCTCGGCCACCAAGTCGCAGATGGGCCACCTGCTCGGCGCCTCCGGTGCCGTCGAGTCGGTGCTGACTACCTTGGCGATCTACAACCGCAAGGCTCCGGTCACGATCAACCTGGACAACCAGGATCCGGAGATCCCGTTGAAGGTCGTCACCGGCGAGCCTGCACTGCTTCCGGCAGAGGGCAGCATCGTGGCGCTGAACAATTCCTTCGGTTTCGGCGGGCATAACGCCGTGGTGGCAATCCGCAGCGTCTAGCGACCGCTTGATTCGATGGCGGGGCGCCTCTAGTTCTCTAGAGGCACCCCGCCATCGGTGTTTTAACCACCGGTTGGCGGGGCATAACTATTGTTCGCCGCCCCCAGCGTTGTTAGGCTCGGCGGTATCGGCAACCTAGGGAGAAGGGAACTGCCATGCGCAAGCTCATCGCGACAGCGTTTGTTTCGGCGGACGGGGTCATGGAGGCCCCGGGCGGCGAACCGGGGTACCGGAACACCGGGTGGACCATGTCCAGCGTCGATTTTGATCCCGCGGCCTATGAGCTGAAGGGAGCCGAACAAGATGAAGCCGAAGCCATGCTGCTGGGCCGAGTCAGCTACCAATCCTTCAGCGCCGTCTGGCCGGATTTGACCGAGGATTTCCCGAAGTACAACGCGATGCCCAAATACGTGGTCTCTACGACACTGCACGATCATGATCTGGTGGACAACTGGGGCCAGACGCAGATCTTGCGATCTGCCGCCGAGGTGGCGCGGCTCCGTGCCGGCGATGGTGGACCGCTGATTGTGCACGGGTCCGCGACCTTGCTTCATTCCCTGCAGGAGCACCAGCTGGTCGACCGGTACCACCTGTTGGTGTTCCCCGTGCTGCTCGGCGCGGGCAAGCGGCTGTTCAGCGAGGCTTCGTTGCCGGCGCAGAAATTGGAGCTCATCGATTCGGCCGTGTATTCCAATGGCATCCAGAAGAACGTGTACGACGTGGTGCGCTAACGAACCAACACCGGCAAACGGGATCCCGATTCACATCGGGATCCCGTTTGTATTGCGGTAACACCCCGCACCACCGGGGATTTACTCGGGAAGACGCAGACGGTCTCCCGGAGACTTATTAACCAGTTGTTATACCACCTGGTTGAGCCATCGAACAGGGATATCTTCACCTGCGTGGCGGAAAGGTTCAAGTTCTTCGTCCCAGGCTTCACCGAGGGCAATGGACATCTCCTGGAAGAAGACGGCCGCGTTCCCGTCGCCCTTTTCGTAGGCCCAACGGATGCGCTCTTCGCCGACCATAATGTTGCCCGAGACGTCGACGGTTGCGTGGAAGATTCCCAGATCCGGGGTGAAAGACCAGCGGCTGCCATCGCAGCCTTCACTTGGTTCTTCGGTGATTTCGAATCGCAGATGCTGCCAACCACGCATGGAAGAGGCGAGCGTGGCCCCGGTACCCTGTGGGCCGGTCCAGCTAATTTCGGCGCGACGAAGTCCAGGCGCTACGTGCTGGTCGGTCCAGTCCATCTTGACCGGTCCACCCAGCACCGCCTCTATGGCCCACTCCAGATGTGGGCATAACGCGGCAGAGGCCGAGTGAATAAAGATCACGCCTCTGGTCATCGGTGCAGACATGCCATCCTCCGTTACGATGTTGATCGTCTTCCCCTACGTCAACTTCGTCGAAGTGCAATTCCTACCGACAAGTACCATTTTGCCCGAACTGCCGCGCTTTCGCCAGCTGTACCGGGAACTTCTCCTAGATTTCACCCAAATCATCAGGCACGCGGGTGCGCTTGCCGGTAACTCTGCCGCAGGCGCTCCACCGATACGTGGGTATATAGCTGCGTGGTTCCCAAAGATGAGTGCCCCAAGAACTCTTGCACGGCACGCAGATCTGCTCCGCCGTCGAGCAAATGCGTTGCCACGGTGTGCCGCAACGCGTGCGGTCCGCTCGCCGAGGTGTCCCCCAACGATTCAAGAGCCTGCGCGATTACCTGGCGGGCCTGGCGCACATTGAGCCTAGCCCCGCGGGCTCCGACCAGCAATGCGCCTTCGGCTTCGGGCAGTGCCAAGACGCGGCGGTGGTTTTTCAGCCAAGGTTCGATGACGCGCTCTGCAGGCTTGCCGAAGGGCACCACGCGTTCCTTATTGCCCTTACCTGTCACCCGCAAGGTGCGCCGTTCAAAATCAATGTCTGCAATGTCCAGGGACACCAGCTCGCTGATGCGCAGCCCCGAGGCGTAGAGCAAATCCGCGATCACCCGATCTCGGGCTGCGATCGCCTGGCGTTTTTGTTCCGCCTGCCTGTCGGCCTTGGTCTTGGGGATGTCCGAAGATTCTGCGGGCGGCTCCGGCGCTGGCCGGGAGAGCAACCGGTCGATCTGCCCGGACTGCAGCACATGCGGCAGGCGCTGCTCCTTCTTTGGGGCCACCAACCGAAGCGCCGGATCCTTGGCGACAATTTGGTGTTTGAGCGCCCAGGCAAAAAAATTTTTCACCGACGAGATACGCCGGGCGATGGTGGTGCGGGAAATTTGGGCCTCGTGCAGCTGAGCCAACCATTCGCGGAGCATCTCCACGCTCACCTCGTCCAACTGCCGGACCTTGCAATTTCCGGCCAGATGGCCAGCGACGAGGCGAAGGTCAACGCCATAAGCACGCAAGGTATTCTCGCTCCGGCCGCGTTCCAGGCGAAGATAATCCAGATAGTCGGCGATCGGCTCGGCAATGGCCGCCGGGATCTGTAGAGGTGCGGGGCTGGAAAGTTCGGGCTTCATCTCCTTCAATTTACCGCGTTCTTCGCCGAAACGGATCCGCGGCGCACCAACCGCCAGCGCGCCCCATTGGACTCGACCTTTCCGAGCCGTTCCAAGGCGCTCAGAGCACGCAGGGTGTCCAGAATCGGAATGCCACTCAGGGCCGAAATTTCATCCGGCACGTTTCCCTGCACAAAATTCATCACGTCGTAGATCATTGATTGCGGCTTGCTCAGCCCGTCGGTCGGCCGCGCGTCCTGGACATCCACGGTTTCTGGCACCGGCCGAGGTGGCTCGGATGGAACACCGATCAGCTCCAGCACATCTGCCGCGCTGGTCACCAGGGCTGCGGTACCGGCGGCGAGCAGTCGGTGGGTGCCGGCCGAATTTGGTGAATAGACACTGCCCGGAACCGCGGCGACATCCCGCCCCAGGTCCACCGCGTGACTGGCGGTGTTCAGCGCCCCGGACCGGTGCCGAGCCTCCGTAACTAGCGTAAGCCTACTGATCGCGGCGATTAATCTGTTGCGATTGAGGAATCTGAAGCGAGTGGGCGCGGTCCCCGGAGGCACCTCGGAGAGCAGCAACCCGGTGTCGATGATCTGCCCGAGCAACGTCTCGTTTCCCGCCGGATAGGGCTTATCCGCTCCCCCGGCCAGAATCGTGATCGTCGGATAGCTTGGCGCCTCCAGATCCGCGGCCGAGAGCGCCGCTCGGTGGGCGCTGGCGTCGATTCCGTAGGCGCCACCCGAGACAATGGTAAATCCGCGCAGGGCCAATTTGCGTGCCAGCTCGTAGGTGATCTGGTGTCCATAGTCGCTGGAGTCTCGTGAGCCGACAATCGAAATGCAGCGCTGCGCCTCCTGCACGGCCAGTAGCTGCGGACGCCTGGTGCGCCACCATAGGCACAGGGGCTTGCCCAGGCCGAGCTCATCGAGCTGGGCCGGCCAGGCTGCATCGGTCGGCGTGAGTAATCCGCCGTTGAGCGCAGAGATGCGGTCAAGTGCGTCCAACGGGTTGCTGAAGCCCAGGCGTTTGCGCCAGCGGGTGAGCGCCACCGGCAAGCTCAGCGTCCGGCTTCCCGATGCACCCTGCCCCAGCACCTCGGCCAAGGCAACTGCCAGCCCGCCAGGTACATGGTCTTCGCGGCGAATGAGCCGCACGAGTTCGGCCGGGCTCATCAGTTGCAGCAGTCCATTGCAGGCGTAGTCGTTTGGCTCAATTAGCGTGTTGAGTTCTGCGAGGCACAACTGCTCGGGAGTGTAGGAACAATGCATGACCGATCTCCTATCGGGGCTCGAGGTTTTGCCGAAAATGCAGTGCGGCGTCCAGATCGTCCACCGTCGGCTCTTGGTGTTCTTGCTGGTCGGCTATGGTCCACGCGACACGCAGCATGCGGTCCATGCCGCGGGCCGAAAGATCCGCCTGCTCCGAGATGAGTTCCAGCGCCCGCCGCGTGGCCTGCGGGTAGTGAAGTTCTCGGCGCAAGACCTTGGCCGATAGGCGTGCGTTGCAATTCAGCCCCCAAGGCTTGAGTCTTTCGGTGGCCCGCGCGCGGGCCTGCAGAACTCGTTCGCGGACCTGTGCGCTGGCTTCAACGGCATCCCGCCCGAGCAGCTGCTGGCCGGTGACCGCGTTCATGCGAACCTGGAGGTCGATGCGGTCCAGCAGGGGTCCGGAAAGCTTGGAGAAGTAGCGCCTCCGGGCGTTGGGGGTGCAGGTGCACGCGGTGCCGGTTCCAAAGTTGCGTCCGCAAGGACACGGGTTGGCGGCCAAGATCAGTTGGAAACGCGCAGGCAATTGTTGATGTCCGCTGGCTCGGGCGAGGTTGATCCGCCCTTCCTCGACCGGTTGGCGCAGCGCATCGAGCACACCGGCTTGAAATTCGGTGGCTTCGTCGAGGAACAATATTCCGGCATGGGCCCGGGTGATCGCACCGGGGCGAATGGCTCTGCTTCCGCCGCCGAGCAAGGCCGACGCCGAGGCGGTATGGTGTGGCGCGACGAAGGGAGGCGTTCGTTGAAGTTGCTTGATGCCGCCTTGCCCGCCGCGGGTAATCGAATGGATCGCCGTCGCTTCGAGCGAGTCGGGGTCATCGAGCGGCGGGAGGATGCCCGGCAGGCAGCGCGCCAGCATCGTCTTGCCCGCTCCGGCCGGTCCCACCATGATCAGATGGTGACCGCCCGCGGCTGCGATTTCCAAGGCCAGCTTGGCTTCGAGCTGGCCGTTGACCAGGCATAGATCTTGGGGTGGCTCATCGGCCGCGGGCACTTGTTCGGTGGGTTGGCGCCGATGCCGAAGGTAGGTGCGAATGCTTTCCACCGGTGCCCCGCAAAATTCCAGCACTTCTCCGAGATGCTCCGCCCCGGTAACCCGCATACCGGGGACGAGCGCTGCCTCCTGGGCGTTAGCGGCACTCACCACCACATGAGTGTAGCCAGCGCCGAGCGCAAACCGTACGGTGGGCAGCACCCCGGCCACCGGCCGCAAGGTACCGTCCAGGGCCAGCTCGGCTAAGAAGATCGTCCGTGCTGGCACGGACAGCTGGTTGTCCGCGGCCAAGGCCGCGATGACGATCGCCAAGTCGAAGCCCGAGCCGAATTTCGGCAGCGTCGCCGGGCTGAGATTCACCGTGAGCTTCCGGTTGGCCAGGGGAATCCCGCTGTTTCGGGCGGCGGCTTTGATTCGTTCGCGGGCCTCGTTCAGGGAGGCATCCGGCAGGCCCAGAATCAGGAATCCAGGAATGCCGTTGCCAAGGTCCGCCTCCACATCGATCAGCGCGGCTTGCACCCCGTGCAGCGCGACCGCACAGGTGCGTGCCACGCTCATGCCCGCACCTGCTGGTGATGTTCGCAGCTGAACCCCGCGGCCTTGGGGTAGACCTCCACGATGTCGATCCGCAAGATGCCGATGTAGCGTTGGCGGGCTTGGCTCCATTGGATCAGCAATCGTTGCAGGCGACGATATTTCGTCGGAGTAATCGCCTCGAAGCCGGTGCCATAGCGTATCGAGCTTCGGGTTTTCACTTCGACTGCCAGCACAAACCCGTCGGCGTCTGCCGCCACCAGATCGAGCTCCCCGGATTTGCAGCGCCAATTGCGATCGAGGATCGTATAACCCTGTGCGGTGAGGTAGTCGGCGGCGGCTTGTTCGCCTTGCGCACCGAGAACTTGGTGTTTGTTTTTCATGACGAAACTTTCATATAGGACTCATGACTTGTCATTCATCATGCGGGCGCACGGGTTCAACGCGTGTTGCCTGGCTACCAGTTGTGGAGAAACCGTGGATTCAGGAAAATCCAGTCATCGGAGGACCTCCCCGCCGAACCGATCTGCTGGTTGGATCCGTTTCCCACCGACGGCAATCCCTGATTGCGGGCGCGACAGCGAGCCAAAGGGGCCGCGGCACTCGGAGCATCGGACTATTCGCCACTTCTGGAGTCCTCGCAACTTGGTGAATCGAAATCATGATGGTGCGCAACTTTCATGGAATAACGACCAACCAGCGAATTCTTGAAACTCGCATCCCTTTGGATTCTCCATGGATTCTGAATTTGCCCACGGAGTTTTACGCATGCATAACTATCTATAAAACAGGCCTACTCAGCGTTGCTCTTGCTGATATTTGATAAATCCCCGTCTTCAATTTCGGTCGTTCGTCTACGAAGAATTGGGCGTTTGAAATACGGCGACCAAGAAACTTCGTTCCCGGAAATAATCTTCATGAATATTCAACTTGGCAAGATTTCCATTAACTCGGCACATTGCGCACCGGACCCGCGAAGCCGGAATTCTGCTTGCGTGCGGGCGCCGATTGAACCGCACTGTCCGGATTCAAGCGGCTCTATGGGTCAGCCGGAGATCGGATCGCTGACCAGGATTTTGACCCACCGTCTATAACAATTGGGTAACTTGCGATTCAGCGCCTAGAATCCGCGATAAGTTGAGGTTTTAGGAGCATGATATTGGAGGATTTTGCACTTAGCCAGAGAACAATTCTCCGGCAATTTGTTAGTGTGGATATCCGGTCTCGACATGCAGTTTGTGTCGACCAAGAATAAAAGAATCAAGGACCCTGCACGAGCTGGAGGTTTACTTCGGGCCGTGCAAGCAAGAAGCGAGTGCCAGCGATCTTTAGTTCGAGGATTCGACTGCTGCGACCGCGGCTTGTGGTCCCCAATCGGCCCGTGCCTTCACAGGTAGACGGGCAGTGGAGACAATGACCAGCAACATCGCCGTCAAGGTCGAGAACTTGTATAAGGTCTTCGGTCGCAAACCGCAGGAAGCGGTGAAGAAGCTCAAAGCCGGTACGAAGCGGCAAGATCTGCCTGCATCGAACACCGCAGCCGTTATCGATGCCTCCTTTGAAGTTAAAGAAGGCGAAATTTTTGTCGTCATGGGCCTCTCCGGCTCGGGCAAATCCACGCTGATCCGCACGCTGAACGGCTTGTGGGACGCTACCTCGGGGCAGATCACCGTCGGGGAAGACAAGATCACCGGGATGTCGGCCGCGAAGCTGCGCGAGGTGCGGCGAAAACGTGTCTCTATGGTTTTCCAGCACTTCGCCTTGCTGCCGCACCGTTCCGTATTGGCCAATGTGGCCTACCCGCTCGAGCAGCAGGGCGTGGGCCGGGCCCAGCGGCTGTCCACCGCCGCGAAAACCTTGGATCTGGTCGGCTTGACCGGCTGGGGCGACAAGATGCCCAGCGAACTATCCGGTGGCATGCAGCAGCGCGTGGGCATCGCCCGGGCGCTGGCGGCAGACACCGAACTGCTGCTTATGGACGAGGCGTTCTCCGCCCTTGACCCGCTGATCCGCCGCGAGATGCAAGAACAGCTGGTTCAGCTGCAAGCCAAGCTCGGTAAGACGATCGTGTTCATCACCCACGATTTGAATGAGGCGATGTTCCTCGGGGACCGGATCGCGGTGATGCGCGACGGGCAGATCGTCCAGGTGGGCACCCCGGAGGAAATCCTGATGGATCCGGCCAACGACTACGTGGCCCAGTTCGTGCAGGATGTGGACCGCGCCCGTGTGCTGACCGCCTCCTCGGTGCTCGAGCCGACTAGGGCGGTCATCCAGGAGACGGCCGGGCCGCGCAACGCCCTGCGCACCATGCACGAGATGTTCCTCTCCGCGGCGATCGTCACCGACCGGGACCGCAAGGTGCTGGGGATGATCACCGACCGCGACGCGCTGAAGCTGGTCCGCCAGGGCGAGACTTCCATCGCCTCGAAGATCCAGCCGCTGGAATCGGTGAACCGCGACACGCAGCTGATCGACCTGTTCGTTCCCTCGGTGGAGTCCCCCTTGCCGGTGACCGTCACCGATAGCGAGAACCGCTTGCTGGGAGTGATCCCGCGGGTGACGCTGCTGGCGGCCCTGGCTTCCACTGCCCCACCGACCGAAGAAATGACGGTGCTGGATCAACCGCTGCCGGGCAATGTTGTCAGCGCGGCCCTGCAGGGCGCCGGGGAGGAAAACTAATGAACGACTTCATTATTCCGGTTGGAGATACCGCCGAAAAGGGCGTCAACTGGGTCGTAGACAATCTGGGCCCGTTCTTCGATTTTCTGCGCGCGATCTTCGTGGAGATGTATGACGGGGTCTATTACGTGCTGGGCACTCCGCACTTCTCGATCATCATCGCGTTGGTGGCACTCATTGCGCTCTTCGCCCGCGGCTGGCAGTTCATGCTCGGCGCGGCGCTCGGGCTGGTCTTGATCGTGGGCATGGACCAATGGGATAACGCCATGATCACTCTGGCTCTAGTACTCGTGGCAACCTTCTGGGCGCTGTTGATCTCGCTGCCGCTGGGGATTTGGGCGGCCAAGTCGCAGACCTTCTCGCAGATCGTCCGGCCATTTTTGGACTTCCTGCAGACCATGCCGGCCTTCGTCTACTTGATTCCGGCGCTGATGCTCTTCCGCGTCGGCGTGGCCCCGGGCATCGTGGCCACGATCGCCTTCGCGTTGGCCCCCGGCGTGCGCTTCACCGAACTGGGCATCCGCTCGGTGGATCGGGAAGTGGTCGAGGCCGGCCAGGCCTTCGGCTCCTCCCCCGGGCGCATCCTGCGCCAGATCCAACTTCCACTAGCCCTGCCGACCATCATGGCCGGCGTCAACCAGGTCATCATGCTTTCGCTGTCCATGGTCGTGATCGCCGGCATGGTCGGTGCCGGCGGCCTAGGCGGCGACGTGATCGCCTCGCTGGGCCGGCTGGATACCGCACTGGGCGTCGAGGCAGGACTGGGCGTGGTGATCCTCGCGATGATCCTGGATCGGTTGACCAATGCCTTCGGACGGCAGTCCGGGCTCTTCACCTGGTTCGCCAAGCGCCGCAAGGCCGCAGCCAAGGCGAAGGAACAAGAACTCGCGGCCTGAACCCCGTGCTGAATCACCAATGAATCCGGCGGAATTGACCGCCACACCGAAAGGAAACACGATCATGAAACGCAATTACTTCAAAGTTGGAGCGGTTCTCGCCGCCAGCGCCCTGGCGTTGACCGCCTGCGGCAACGATGGCGGAAACGAAGCCGCCGGAGAAGACAAGAAGCTGAATATCGCGGTCTTCAACGGCTGGGATGAAGGCATTGCCAGCAGCGAGCTGTGGAAGGCGGTGCTGGAGGAAAAGGGCTACGAGGTCGAGCTGACCAACTCCGACGTCGCTCCCCTCTTTGAGGGACTGTCCTCGGGCGACTACGACCTGACCACCGACGTGTGGCTGCCGGTCACGCACGCCTCCTACCTGGAAGACTACGGCGACGAGATCGAGGATCTGGGCGCATGGAACACCGAGTCGCGGCTGACCGTAGCCGTCAACGAGGACGCGCCGATCGATTCACTGGACGAGTTGGCGGCGAACGCGGACAAGTTCAACAACCGCATCGTGGGCATCGAGCCCGGTGCCGGATTGACCGAGGCCATGAACGAGGCGGCCATCCCGGAGTACGGTCTGGACGATATGGAATTCCTGACCAGCTCCACCGCCGCGATGCTCACCGAGCTGGAGACCGCGACAAATAACGGCGAGAACATCGTGGTCACCCTCTGGGAGCCACACTGGGCGAACGCCGCATTCCCGGTGAAGAACCTGGAAGACCCGAAGGGCTCCCTGGGTGACGCCGAAGGCATTCACACCTTCAGCCGCACCGGCTTCGCCGACGACCACGCCGAGGTAGCCAAGTGGATGGGCGACTTCAAGATGGATCTGGAGACCCTCTACGATCTGGAGAACCTGCTGTTCGTCGAGAACGACACCGACGACTACCAGCCGCTGGTCAAGCAGTGGATGGAAGAGAACCGCGAGTTCGTCGACGGCATGACCGACTAGTCACTAGCGTAAGCACTTGAGCACGCGGAAGGCTCCCAACCAGTTGCTGGTTGGGAGCCTTCGTGCGTTCGGTGCGTTTAGCCCTGCAATCCTTCTTTGGGGATCTGCAGTTCGTCGCGGTTCAGTTCCTCGACGTTCACATCCTTGAAGGTCAGTACCTTCACGGTCTTCACGAAGCGGCCCTGGCGGTAGATATCCCAGACCCAGGCGTCGGTGAGGTTCAGCTCGAAGTACACCTCGCCGGAATCGGTCAGGGTCTTCACATCGACCTGATTCGCCAGATAAAAGCGGCGTTCGGTTTCCACCACATAGTTAAACAGCCCCACCACGGCCTTGTACTCGCGGTACAGCTGTAATTCGAGGTCTGATTCGTAGTTTTCGAGGTCTTCGGCAGCCATGGTTCGTCCTTTGTCTCTAGGTTTTACCTTGGGCCTTTTCGGGCTTGGAAGTCAAGTTCCAACTTTTCCGGTGCAGGTTGCAGGGGCCAAGTTTTTCGATTGCCGCCCGATGCGTGGCGGTGGCATAGCCCTTGTTGATTTCCCAGCCGAAGGCCGGATACTCGGTGGCGGCCTGGACCATGATCCCGTCGCGCTCCACCTTCGCCAGGATCGAGGCGCCGGCGATCGCCTGGCAGGTCATATCTCCCTTGATGATCGTGCGCACCGGAATGTGCAGCCCCACCGGTTCGCGCTCATCGTCCAGCAGGTCGAAAAGATCCTGCTCCGGAGCGGTGAGCCAGTCGTAGCTGCCGTCCAAGAGGATCGCCTCGGGGGCCACGGCGCTCTGTGCGACGGCGCGGGTGCCGGCCAGGCGCAGCGCCCCGGTGACCCCGAGCTGATCGATCTCCGCGGCGCTGGCATGCCCCACGCCGTAGCCGAGCGCCCATTCGCGCACCGGGGTCACAAGTTCTTCGCGGCGCGCGGGGGTGAGCAGCTTCGAATCGCGCAGTTCGGGGAATTCGGTCACCTGCTGCATGTCGATGACGCTGACGCCCACCGTGATGGGGCCGGCCAAGGCGCCGCGGCCCACCTCATCCGCCGCGCCGATGAAGCGCACGCCGTGCTCGGCCGCCAAGGCCCGTTCGTGCTCCAGGGTCGTGGGCTGTGCCTTAGTCGTGGCCATGGGCCGGGGCCTAGTTGCTGCCTGCGTCAGGGACGTTGGCGAAGACTTCTTCGTGGGTGTCGATCCCGCCGAGTCGGTTCAGCGGCCAGGAGATGACCGAGGCGCGGCCCTGGACGGACTCCAGGTCCACGAAGCCGCCCTGGACATCGACGTGGAAGCGCGAGTCGGCGCTGGCGCCGCGGTGATCACCCATGACCCAGACCTTTCCCTCCGGAACCGTCACCTGGAACTTGATGTCGCTCGGTGCGTCGCCCGCGAAGATGTACGATTCGTCGATGGGTTCGCCGTTGATGGTGAGCTTGCCATCGGAGCTGCAGCACTCGACGGTGTCCCCCGGCATGCCGATGATGCGCTTGACCAAGTACTGCTCGTCGGCGGCCGGCAGGATGCCAACCCAGGACAGTGCGTTCTCCAAGGCAGTCGGGTCGTTTTCCAGCGGCGGCAGCCACTGCAGGTCGTCGCGGAAGACCACCACGTCGCCGCGTTCGAGGTCGAACGGGCCGGGAGTCATCAGGTTGGCGAAGATGCGGTCGTTGATCTGCAGCGTATTCTCCATCGACCCCGAGGGGATGTAGTACGCGCGGAAGAAGAACGTCTTGATGAGCAAGGAGAGCGCAATAGCGATGACGAGAATGATCAGCACTTCTCGTACAAATCGCCAAAGCCGGTACAACGGGCCCCGCGCTGGGGGTACTTCTGCGGATTCGGCGCTCACGTTCGGTTTCTTACCTTTCACTGTCATGCAATACTTCTCATCTTACTTGGCGCGCAGGTCATTGCGCCGGAGGCCAGCTCAGCGCGTAAAAATCGCGGCTTAACGTGCAAGGCCGGCCAAGCATCAGATGTGCTTGGCCGACCTTTTCCACTACCGGCTAGTTGGCTCGGGTGGCGATGCCGCCGCTCTTCTGGAATTCGACCGGGACGCCACCCAGTGGCTTCTCCGCTTCCAGCAGGGTCTTGATTTCCTCCAGGTGGCTGGAATCCACCGACAGGGTCAGTCCACCGATTTTCGGGTTCAGGGTGTAGCCGTGGATCGAAACGTTCAGCGGGGATTCCAGCCCTGCCTGCCACTTCATCACGTCCTTGATGGCCTGGCGAAGGTCGTCGGCGGAGTAATCCACCAGGTGCGGCTGCGCACCGGCTTCCTCGATGGCCTTCATCTGGCTCTCGTCGGTGGTCGACACGTTGAGCTTGCCGTCTTCGATCCAGCCCTGCACATAGTCCTCCCCCAAGGTGGCGGACAATGCGTCATTGGTTTCTAGCAGTGCGTTTTGGTCCACAACATTCTCGCTGCCGGTAGGTTCACTAGTTCCCTCGCCGCTGGTGGACGCCTGCCCGCAACCGGAGAGCATGAGCCCTGCGACGACTGCGGTGGATGCCAGTGCAAGTGAACGACGAGCTGATGGGGATTTGTAGAACATGGTACTACCGCCTCAAGGTCATTAGGATCACCTAGGAAGAT
This sequence comes from Glutamicibacter sp. AOP38-B1-38, assembly GCF_052377485.1. Lineage (NCBI taxonomy): Bacteria > Bacillati > Actinomycetota > Actinomycetes > Micrococcales > Micrococcaceae > Glutamicibacter > Glutamicibacter sp. AOP38-B1-38. The sequence continues at coordinate 69,547 of NZ_JBQSWU010000011.1, forward strand.
GATAACTGGGCTTCTGCAAAGTATTCGGTGAGGCACATGTGTGCCAAGTGAAAGTGCCCCGCTACCGTTGCCGGTAGCGGGGCACTTTCGGGTCGCGGCCGAAGCTACAACCGTTTAGGGATTATCCCTTAGCTGTGGCGACGGTTTCCGCGGCGGAACAGCAGGAACATTGCGCCTACGAGAGCCAGGGCTCCACCGGCGGCGATCAGCGGAACGGTGCTGGAACCGGTATCGGCCAGCGGGTCCTTCTGCTCAGGCGACTTGGTTGGAGTCTGGTCATCCTTTGGAGCCTCGGTAGGCTCTTCGGAATCGTCCTCGGTTGGAGTTGCCGATTCGGTTGGCTTCTCCGTTGGAGTTGCCGACTCGGTTGGAGTAGCCGATTCAGTTGGCTTCTCCGTTGGAGTAGCCGACTCGGTTGGCTCCTCGGTAGGAGTAGCCGATTCGGTTGGCTCCTCAGTTGGAGTAGCCGACTCGGTAGGTTCCTCAGTTGGAGTAGCCGTTGGCTCCTCAGTTGGAGTAGCCGACTCGGTAGGTTCCTCAGTTGGAGTAGCCGTTGGCTCCTCAGTTGGAGTAGCAGACTCGGTAGGTTCCTCAGTTGGAGTAGCCGTTGGCTCCTCGGTAGGAGTAGCCGACTCGGTAGGTTCCTCAGTTGGAGTAGCCGTTGGCTCCTCGGTAGGAGTCGCGGTTGGCTCCTCAGTAGGAGTTGGAGTTGGAGTCGGAGTTGGCTCCGGCGCCGCAACGAGTACCGAACCAGTTGCATTGCCCGACTTGTTGAAGCCGTTCACTGCGGTCATGCGGAAGCTGAACTCGCCTTCTTCTGCAGGTGCGACGAAGGAGAAGGTTCCGTCTGCCTTGACATCAGCAAGCTTGTACAGTTCGCCGTCGACAACGATACGGACCTGGGTGCCTGCCGAAGCGCCTTCAACCTTACCGGTGATGGTTGCTCCCGGCTTGACCTCAGCGCCAGTTGCTGGCGAGGTCTGAGCTGGTGCCTCCACTAAGAACTTCACTTGGTAGTCGGCAACGCCTGAAATGCGCTCCTGTGCATCAACTAAACCAGTGTAGAAGGCAAGGTCATCGGCAGTGTCTTCCAGACCATCTTCGCCACCGGAGTTCGCCGAGTTGATACCGACTGCTTTGTTGCCGATGAGCACGGCACCACCCGAGTCACCCTGGTCCAAAACACTCTGGTTCGGGTTTGGCGCGGTGTAGCCCCAGACAGCGCGGACGTCATCATCGTAGCCACCTACGAAGAACAAGCCCTCACCAATGATTTCTGAGCAGCTCCATCCGGTAGTGCGTCCCGAGGAACAAGCCTGGGCACCAACAGTAGCGGTCGCTACTCCAGTAACCTGAATGGTGCTTTCACGCTCGTCCTGGTTCGCTGGCCATTCCGAAACCTGGTCATGCAACATCAGATCGGGGTTGATCGCGTCAATAACGGCAATGTCGGTACCAAGCTCCGGCTTCTCCGGAACACCTGGCGTGCCGGAATTGTTCGGGCCACCGAATTGGCTGAAGCCAAACGTGCCAAGCTTGTTGCTAATACCCTCGATCTGATCCGGGTCGCCATGCTCAACTACGTAGGTGTCGGTCATTGCACCGTCTTGCGTGCAGTGTCCCGCAGTGATAATCGCGTCAGCGCCTGATGGGTTCCAAGCATTGAAGCCTACAGAGCAAAGGAATGTCGGATCCTGCCCTGATGGAGCGATTCCGTATCCCATTCCACCGTAGATATCTTCGATGGCGCTGGCGCTTGCTTTGCCTTCACCCTCAGTCTCCACCAGGTCGACGCCGGCTTGTGCGGCGAATGCATCCAAAGTGAGCTTGTTCTTGACTGCAGACTTCGAAGCGCGTGGGCTGGCCGACTTGTCCTGCTGAGAGGACTTTCCGTTCATCTTCGTTGGACCTTCATTGCTGGCAATGCCACCCGCAATGATCTGAAGCCCTTCTTCGGTGTCCAAGATAGCCGTCAGTTGTTCAACTTCTTCAGGCTGAACCTTCTCAACTACCTCGGAGTACAGCTCGTTGACACTAGTTATCTTTGGGACAGTAACTAGCTCGGCTTCGAGGGGGGCGGCGGATGATGCAATTACATCCTTCGTCTTCTTCGCGTCCTTTGCGGCAACCTTGAACTCGGCCTTGCCGTCTTTGACGCTGGCCTTGACCTTTACGCCTTCGGCTTCAAGTTTCTTGGTGACCTCGGCAACGGTGTCGTTTGCCTTTGCATCTTCAAGGTACTTCTCTGGCGACTTGTTCAAGTCGCGCTCGATTGCTTCGTCCAAGCCCTTGGTGTCAACTGCAACATCCGAGGCCGATGGCGTAGCGCTTGGGCTCTGCGACGGTGCCGGAGTGCTTTCAGCCTTATCGGCTGCAACTGCGGGAGCAATGAAGCTACCGCCAACCACCAGTGCGGTGGCCGCGGCAGCGACGATGCCACGCTGCGCAGTCATGTTCTTTGGTTTTGGCATTAATGCTTCTCCCAGTTAAGTGGTGCGATCGCTTGAAGGTCGCGACCCGGTCTGGGCGCACTTCAGAGCAGTGTGTTGTTACCAAATTGAAACAATATCGGTTTTACAGAGGGAGTTTCAAGGAGCGAGTCCAACAAACGGAGATATTCACGCGAACATTTACCCTTGTCATTCCATCACCGAAGGATCTTGTCTCGAATCGATGCCGAACCAGGGAAATAGTTTAAGATTGCAGTTCGGTTACTTATCGCTAGTCAGCTAAGTGCGACCTGAGAATTCGCAATGAATTCTCAGCCACACCAGAAAAGCTTGTATTTTCAAGCATTTATCATTTGGGGATATTCGCGCTGAGTGAAAAGTTTTTAAAGTTTTTCGCCAACTCGGGGATGTTGCGGGCTTATTACTCGATGCCGGTGCGCTGATCCAGCGGCCAAACAATCTGCGTGGCCTTGCCGACGACCCGGTCAACACTGATCATCCCGCCGCCACTGGATCCGAGGAGGGCTCTGGAATCTTCAGACCTTGACCGGTGATCGCCCATGACCCACAATCGACCCTCCGGGACGACCCCCGAGAAATCTTGTTCGCTGGCCGCATCTCCTGCATATATATAGGGCTCGTCTGCCGGCACACCGTTGATGCTGAGCTTCCCATCCACACCGCAGCACTCTACCGAGTCGCCGCCGACGGCAATCACGCGTTTAATATAGGTATTTTCGGTTCCACTGAGGCGCAGCGCGCCGAGCAGGTCATCGGCGAAGGATGCGCGGGCATATGGAAGAAATGAGCCGCGGCCGTCGAAGACGATCACATCCCCGCGTTGCGGATCGGCGCCGGCATAGGCGCGACGGTCGACCAGGACGCTTTGCCCCGGATTGAGGGTGCTCTGCATGGAGATGGACTCGATGCGGTAGACATCCAGCACCAGTGCGCGGATGAATAGGGTGGTGATAAGGCCACAGATAACGGCGAGAACAACGAAGCGCCAGACCCAAAACCAGGTCCGGCGCTTCGTGATTGCTCGCTCAGGGCTAGCAATCTCGTTCATCAGAGAACAGAGATTACTTCTTGCCGCTGAAGTCGCGCTTCTCGCGGATACGTGCAGCCTTGCCGTGACGATCGCGCATGTAGTAAAGCTTTGCACGACGCACGTCGCCCTTGGTCACTACCTCAATCTTGTCGATGATTGGGGAGTGGACTGGGAAGGTACGCTCAACACCGGTACCGAAGGAAACCTTACGCACGGTGAAGGTCTCGCCCAGGCCGGAGCCGTGGCGACCAAGGACGTAGCCCTGGAAAACCTGAACACGCGAGTTCTTACCTTCGATGATGTTGACGTGAACCTTCAGGGTGTCACCCGGAGCGAAGGCTGGAACGTCGGAGCGCAGCGAAGCTGCATCTACTGAGTCAAGAATATGCATTGTGCATCCTCTAGGATCAATGCCACAGGTCACCGAATCCTCGTAGCGGAGCCCATCGACCGATAAGGCGATCTCTCCGAAACGTGTTACCACCGGCAGCCTGTCGCTGCCGATGCGGCGGTTTTCCCGTGTCCCTCATCCCCCTGTGGCAGGAGTAGGACAAAAACACACCAAGAAACAATTTTGCCATATTCTGCCTAGGGGCGCGAGCACGCGCACCCGGCTCGATGGTGATCTAGGACTCTTTAGCCCAGTCCAGCTCCGATTTTGCGATGATTTCACCGTCGACGACGGCGAATCCGGAGTGCCAGAGCGCGTCGCGGTCCTTGCGGTTCAGCTTGCTCGCATCGAGCAGTTGAATGAGATCCGGGCGGCGGGTGGCGGTGCGGCGAATCTGTTCGTCGCGGCGGAAGCGCGCCACTCGCGCGTGGTTGCCGCCGAGTAATACCTCCGGCACCTCGCGGCCGCGCCAAGCGGCAGGCTTGGTGTATACCGGGTATTCGAGCAGCACATCCGAGTGGGATTCTTCAACCAGGGATTCCGGGTTGCCGATCACTCCCGGGATGAGTCGGGCAATGGCCTCAACCATGACCATCACCGCTACTTCTCCCCCATTGAGCACGTAGTCCCCGATGCTGACGGGAATGACGGTGAAGTTCTCGTGCGCGTATTCGATGACGCGCTCGTCGATTCCTTCGTAGCGGCCGCAAGCGAAGACCAAGTGCTCTTCTTCTGCGAGGTCATAGGCCATCTGCTGGTCGAATACTGCTCCGGCCGGGGAAGGAACGATCAAGATTGGCTTGCGATCCGCCGGGGCCGAGGCACGCACGGTGTCCAGCGCCTGGCCCCAGGGCTCAGGCATCATCACCATGCCGGCGCCGCCGCCAAATGGCGTGTCGTCGACCTTGTGGTGGCGGTCGGTGGTGAAATCACGCAGGTTGGTGACGTTCAAGTTGAGGATGCCGCCCTCGCGGGCGCGGCCAATCAGCGATAGATCCAGCGGTGCTAGGTACTCCGGGAAGATGGAGACTACGTCGATGCGCATCATGCTTACTTTTCTTCCTCGGAATCGTCCTGGTTCAGCTGCAGCAGCCCGGATGGCGGGGTAATGGTCAGCGTGCCGGCTTCCAGATCAACGTCGGGGACAAATTCGTCCACGAACGGCAGGTAGATCTCCTCGCCATTGTTGTCCTCGAAGACCAAGAGGTCTTGTGCCGGGTTGGTGCGCAGCGCGGTGATCACACCGACCTGCGTGCCTTCGTGCATCACCTTCAGATCGAGTAGCTCATGCTCGTACCATTCGTCCGATTCGCTTTCTTCCTCGCCGGTGACCTCGATTTCGAGGCGGGCCTGGCGCAGGGTTTCTGCGGTGTTGCGGTCCTTGATTTCTTCGAAGGCGACCAAAAGAATGGTTTTGTTCCAGCGCGACTTGCTGACGGTCAAGGTTTTGACCGGACCGTCGATGACGTGGAGCACCTCTCCGGGTGCGAAACGCTCATCTGGGACGTCGGTGAGGACCTGAACGGTCACTTCGCCACGGATTCCGTGGGGCTTGCCGATACGTGCTACCTGCAATCGCATAATCTGGTGATCATTCTCCTTGGATTCACGGGACGGTGCCACGCGCTGTGGTGCCAAAAGCTGGCGGGTGAAACACGAGAAGGAGTTTCCGCCCTGTTGAGCGGAAACTCCTTCTGTGGTGAGATCAGCTTGCGCCTGACCTCAAAGTTGCTTGGCTAGCGGCTACGATCGGTGTCGATTACATCAACACGAATCGGCTCCTTAGCCAACGCTGCCATCACGGTACGCAGTGCCCGTGCGGTACGTCCCTGGCGACCGATCACACGACCGAGATCATCCGGGTGCACCCGCACTTCGAGCAGGTCGCCGCGGCGGTGGGACTTCAGGGCAACCCTGACGTCTTCCGGTTCCTCGACTACCCCGCGAACCAAATGGTCCAGCGCATCGGCGAGCATGATTACTCGGCCTCGGTGGCTTCAGCTTCTGCCGGCTCGGCAGCTGGCTTCTCAGCCTTCTTGGTGATGGCCTCCTTGAGGATCACCGAACCCTTATCAGGAGCAACGAATGCTGGCTTAGGCTCGGCAACCTGGTAGGTGCCTTCCTGGCCTTCGATGCCCTTGAACTTCTGCCAGTCACCGGTGATCTTCAGCAGTGCGTGTACCTGCTCGGTTGGCTGAGCGCCAACGGACAGCCAGTACTGTGCACGATCCGAATCGATCTCGATAACCGATGGGTTCTCGGTTGGGTGGTACTTGCCGATCTCCTCGATGGCACGGCCATCGCGCTTGGCGCGCGAGTCCATAACAACAACGCGGTAGAAAGGTGCGCGCATCTTACCGAAGCGCTTCAGACGAATCTTTACGGCCACTTTAGTGGTCTCCTGTTTCTCAACATGGGCGAGCCAAACGTTTCGCGCCTGTGGGGCAGGCCGTACTAGTTCAACTCTAAAAAAGGACAGGATCTATCACGGAGAGAGGGTCCACAATAAATCGAGTACCTTCCAATCATGCCAGAGACTCACAAGCGATACCAACTCAATCTTTGTGGGATGCGCTACTGAGCCGGTATCTCCCGGGCTCCGGGCAGGCTCGCGTCAGGCGACGGCGGAGAAGTAGTTATTGCGCCGCGGTATTTGCGCCGGGTCCAGATATTTGGGCAGCAGGATGTGCGGCAGGCCATCGACCATGACAATTCTCAGCAATCTTCGATGGATTGCCGTATGGTGCTGCCGGCAGAGCACCGCGCAGTTTTCCACGCAGGTCTTTCCGCCGCGTTCCCACCAGTTGCAATGATGGTATTCGAGCATTTCATGCGGGGCCGTGCATCCGGGCACGATGCACCCGCGGTCCCGGGCGAAGGCCGCTCGCTTGATCGGCTCCGGGAAGAGCCGTTGGGATCTGCCCACATCGAGCACCTGGCCCTTGCCGCCGAAGACGATCGGGATGATGTGGGCATCGCAGAGGAGCTGGCGAAGCTCGCCGGGCTCAAGTTCCACACCGTGTGCGGTCAGCCCCTTGGCCTGGGCCAGATCTTCGAGGTTCTGCGCCTGCATGTTCACCAGGATCTGCGGGGTAACGGTCTTGGCGCCCGGTGCCGAGTGGGTCAAGGCGGCGAGCAGCGCGTTCAGGCGGCGCTGGGCCACCGTGGCTTGATCCGCTTCGGCTGCATGATCCGCGGGCTCTGCTGGCGCCTCCGGGCCGGGAGCGAGATTTCCGTCGGTGTCCGGTGCGCAGGATTCTTGCTCATCCGGGATCTGCGCCCACGCGGGGGCGGGCCGGTCGCTGTCGAACAGCGACTCGGGGGCCGGCGCCGGTTGCTTGGCGGCGCGCGCCGCCTTGCCGCTTCGCGTGCGCGGGTTGTCCGCCTGTCCGACAAATGAGCGGAATTGCTCGGCTTGGGCTCCCTTGACGCGCACCAGGTAGGTATCCACCCCGTTGCGGGTGCCGCGGCTGAAGAACCCGCATTCGGGCTCGGCGGCCGGTTCGTGGGATTTGCGGTAGCCGGCCAGCAGGTCCGAGAATTTCTTGTCCCCGGTGGCCAGGTCTTCTTCGGTGAGCAGCTTGACCGCGTGCGCCTGCATCGGCCGGCCGTCGTGGTGCGTTGCCACCGGGTCCAGTGGTGCGCCCTGGAAGCTGGTATCTGCCGGTTCCAGCTGCTCCAGGCTGCGGGCGGTTTTCGCGACACGTCGTGGGTCGAGGCTTTCATGCGCCGAATGCAGCGTTGCGAGTTCTGCGAAGCGCGGCGAGAGTGCGCTGCCGTCCATATTGCGCCGGGCCACCAGCAGGTGGGCGTCGCGCACCCGCCGGTCCGCCTCGTGGAATTCCAGCCCGAGCCAGCCGGCGGTGAACTCGGCGGCATTCCGGTAGAGGGTGCGACCGGATTCCTGGCGTGCCGGGCGGGAATAATCTGCCCGCTGGTCACGCACCGCGCTCAGCTCTTCTTCGGCGAGCAGATGCGCGCCGGTTCCCTCGCAGTGGGCCGCCGAGCGAAGTTGCTCGCGCACGGCGTAGCGGAAGATGTTTTCGATGCACAGCGCGTGGGCGGCGGCCACCCGCGGGTCCGTTGAGTCGCGCAGCCGCGCCGAAAGCTTCTGCAGTACCTCCAGGCACAGCTCCATGACCTCAAGGAGCACGGCGATGGCGCCTTGCGGGATGCTCCCGGTCACGAATTCACGCAGTCCGGTCAGTCCGGCCGCTAGCTGGGAAATACTCATGCAGCCATCATCACGCCGTTTCCGGGCGTGCGCGGCCGGCACCGACGGGCTGTGGAGAACTTCGTCCGGGTTAGTGCCCGCCGCCGAGTTTTCCGCCCAGGCGTTCGCGCATCTTCAGGCTGGCGGTATTCAGGCCCTCGATCTGAACGGTTTTGCCGTATTTCTCGTACTTCTCCGTAATGGCATCCAGCGAAGCGATGGTGGAGGCGTCCCACAGGTGCGAGTTGTACATGTCGATGACCACGCGGTCCGGATCCTCGGCGTAGTGGAACTGGGTGTAGAGGTCGTTGGAGGAGGCGAAGAAGAGCTCTCCGTTGACCTCGTACTTGGCGATCTGCTCCCCGAAGTGCTCCTCCAGGCGGCGTTCGACGGTGACCAGGTGGGCCACCCGGTTGGCGAAGAGCACCATCGCGGTGAGCACCCCGACGCCCACGCCGATGGCCAGGTTGTGCGTGGCGACGGTGACCACGACGGTGGCCAGCATGACGGTGGTTTCGCTCTTGGGCATCATGCGCAGGGTGGCGGGCTTGATGCTGTGCCAGTCGAAGGTGGCCACCGATACGAAGATCATCACGGCCACCAGCGCTGCCATCGGGATCAGCGCCACGATATCGCCCAGGACGACGACCAGGATCAGCAGGAACACCCCGGCCAGGAAGGTGGAGATGCGGGTGCGCGCCCCGGAGGCCTTGACGTTGATCATGGTCTGCCCGATCATCGCGCAGCCGCCCATGCCGCCGAAGAAGCCGGTGATGATATTCGCCGCGCCCTGCCCCCAGGACTCGCGGGTCTTATTCGAGCGCGTGTCGGTGACGTCGTCCACCAGCTTGGCGGTCATCAGGGATTCGAGCAGGCCCACGAAGGCCATGGCCAGCGCGTAGGGGAAGAGCACCTGCAGGGTTTCGAGGTTCAGCGGCACATCCGGGAAGAACAGTGCCGGCAGGGATTCGGGCAGCTGGCCCTTGTCCCCCACGGTGGGAACGGCCAGCGAGGCGAAGACGGTGATCAGCGTCAGCACCACGATGGCCACCAGCGGGGCCGGCACGGCGGTGGTGAGCCTGGGCAGGCCGAAGACGATGAGCAATCCCAGAGCCACCAGCGGGTAGACCAGCCAGGGCACGCCGAGCAGTTCGGGCACCTGGGAGAGGAAGATCAGGATGCCCAGGGCGTTGACGAAGCCGACCATCACCTGGCGCGGGATAAAGCGCATCAGCTTGGCCACGCCGAGCAGCGCGAGCAGCACCTGGAAGATGCCGGCCATGATCACCGCGGCGATGAAGTAGTCGATGCCGTGGCTGGCCACCAGCGGCGCGATGACCAGCGCGATGGCGCCGGTGGCCGCGGAGATCATCGCCGGCCGCCCGCCGAGGAAGGCGATGGACACCGCCATGGTGAAGGAGGCGAAGAGCCCGAGGCGCGGATCCACCCCGGCGATGATGGAAAAGGCGATGGCCTCGGGGATCAGCGCCAGGGCCACCACCAGCCCGGCGAGCACCTCGGTCTTGAGCAGCCGCGGGGATTTGAGCGTGCGCAGCACCGATTGGCGCTCTTCCGGCGTGGGAACCGGGGGTGCTGCCGTGGTTTTCGTGGCCATTGATGGCTCCGTTCAAAGGATGGGGCGAGCGCGGGGGCGCCGCATTGCATAGAATCAGTGGGGTGTGCGCGCCATTGCGCCGGGCTAAACCTGGCCGGGGGTGGGAATGGCCCCGGCGGCGCAGCAACCGATTTAAAACCTACCTTAACGTAAGGGTAGAGTTTAAATCCGAGGGACAAAGGAGAACCACATGGACAAGCCAACCGGGACCGAGGCCGCGTCGAGAATGCACATCGGGGACATCGCCGAGGCCACGGGCCTCTCCCAGCGCACCATCCGCCACTATGACGAGGTGGGCCTGCTGCCGGCGACCACGCGCAGCGAGGGCGGCTTCCGGATCTACACCGCCGCCGATCTGGCGCGCATGCTGGTCATCCGCTCGATGAAGCCGCTGGGCTTCACCCTGGAGGAAATGGGCTCGCTGCTGGACACCGTGGATACCCTGGCCGGCGATCCGCAGAATGCGCCCGCCCGCGCCCTGCTCGCGGACTACCTGCAGCGGGCCACCGAGAAGCGCAATAAGCTCGCGCTGAACCTCGAACGCGCCGACTCCTTCCTCGAGGACCTGCGCGCCCGCTAGTCTGCACCACCTGCACGCCAAGGATGAAGCAGCTGGCAGTGCCCTGCGAATCGGCCGGGATCCGGCCCGCCGGCCGGCTTGACCGCCTAGAGTCATCAGCGTGATTGAACTTACCGCGCTCAGCAGCTACGAGGATGAGCTGGGGAACCGGATCGAGTCCCCCACCGTCTTCGAGAAGAACATAACGATCAAGATCCGCGGGAAGAACAACCGCGTGCTGGTCGACCCGGAGGCCAAGATCGGCCGGCTGGACCTGGTGTTCGACTGTGACAACGGGACGCTGCTCATCGGCCCCAGCAAGAAGAAGGGCTGGCAGCTGAACATCCGCATCGGACAGGATGCCACGGTGCAGATCGGCCGCGACCTGACCACCACCGCCAAGGCCTTGGTCAGCGCGGTGGAGGGGGTGACCGTGCGCTTCGGCGATGATGTGATGATCGCCAGCGGAAACCAGTTCCGCGCCGATGACGGGCACCCGATCTTCGATGTGAAAACCGGCAAGCGGATCAACCCGGCCAAGGACATCACGGTCGGCAGCCATGTCTGGATCGGCGCGCAGGCCGCCTTGCTGGCCGGGACCAGCATCGGGGACGGCTCGGTGATCGGCTACCGCAGCCTGGTCACCGGCAAGATCCCGAATAACGTCATCGCCGCGGGCACCCCGGCGCGGGTGCTGCGCAGGAATATCGCCTGGGAGCGCCCGCACCTCTCCTTCCACACCCCGCCCTATAAGCCCGATGCCTCCACGGTCACCAAGAGCCAGGCATACTGGAACAACACCGTCGAAGCGCAGGAACACGCGGCGATCGCGATGCCGCAAGTGCAAAGCCAGTTGCCGAAAAACCTCATCCGGCGCGCCGCGGCGAAACTGGGCCGGATCACCGGCGCCTAGCCCCTTGCGCTATTCGACGGTCCAGCCCTGGGCCTCGGAGCTTTCGCCCGCCGAGAGCCCTCCCAGCTTTTCCATAAGCTCCACGTACTCCGCGACGCTGTCCAGATCCTTGTATACGCCTTCGATGGGCATCTTCCGGTAGCTGTCAACGAGATGGGCCGCGTGATTGTCGAGAGTGGATTCGGCGTAGGAGATCGCCAACTGGTTGCTGCTCTGCGGCAGTCCGGTTTCCGGGTCCATGCTGGGCAGAGGGCTCATGGTGATCTCCTTTCGGCTACCTTCAGCATACGAGCTTTGTCCTAGTTCAACCATGGCCGCGGGGAGAAAATTTCCTCGGCTTGCGCACGGCCCGCTCGGCCAACCAGAACCCCAGCGCGAAGGCGCCAAATGCGTAGGCAATCAGCCAGAGCAGGGTCCACATCCGCGGCGACCACTGGACGGATAGGGCTCCGGCCATGGTCAGCATCGACAGGGCCAGGAGAATATTGATCAGGCGGAGCCGGTATAGGGCCCTGGCCACAACCCCCGGCTCGGGCGCCCGTGCCATCCAGGACATGAAAAGCGCCGGCGCAACGAGTATCACCGAGGAGGAAATTGAGCCCGACCAATTCCGGCTCAGGTAGTAATCGGTCGGACCCAGCCAAATCGCGAAGCTGGCGAGGATGAATACCCAGACTAGGAGCAAGGCCCACCGGGTGAACGCGCGGATCCCCGTCGGAGCGGGCCGGATTCGGAATTCCACTCCGGCTTTGGCGAAACGCGGAATGAAAATCAGGTTCTGGATATGAGATATCGGACCCAAGGTGGTTGCAGTGGCAATGCTTCTGACCACGCGTCCGGTCACGCTGCCGTGCTCGAGGCTGGTTTCGAAAATCGCAAGCTCTGGCGGGACCAGTACCTCATGATGCAGGCTTCGCGAAAAACCGGGATCGGACACGTCGAAACTGTAGACGTCGTTGTCTTGGAGAATCCTTGGCGGCGGAACCGGGTTCATGGGCAGATCGTACCCATAGCTGAGAATGGTTCGCTGCCCCAAGGCGCCCTCGGGGACTTCCACGAGCACAACCCATGAGTTCGCGAGCAAATGGATGAAGTCGTTGATGAACCGGATCGTGGGATTGGCCGCCTGCAACTGCGGATAGGCCTCAAGCAATGCGGTCGGTGGAACCGGAGCAATGGCTTCGGAATTATTGACAAATTTTAGCTGCGCCCGGCGTTCGGCAGCATTGGACGTGAATTCGATTCCCGCCTGTTCAACGACGCTGACCAGCATGTCCGCCACCAGTCGGGTTGACCGTTCCTGATTAATCACGGCCAGCGGAGCTCCCGAACTGTCCCTGACCCAGAATCCGGTTAACACCTTCTTATCGAGGATCGCGATGGGAATGACCACCCGGGAACTACTGCCGGCTATTCGTGCCGAAGCTGGCGGGGTCAAATCCAGGGAATTCTTCAGCAGTACCCGGCCAGGTGTTGTGTGGTCACTGGTCTGGATTCTGCGGTGCACCCACTTGGGCGAGGCGATAACCATGCTCCGAAGCCTGTCACCCTCATTCGAGGCCATCGCAGGTCACCCCTCTCCGCATCCGATGACTGGAGATTACCACCGCGCAGCGAATCTGGATATGCGCAAGGCGAAAACGGCCGGGGCAATACGCGCGGCCAAAACTCCGCCGATCCGGCGGCGAAATAGCTAGCGGACCGCCACGCGCAGCTGGTTGTTCCACGGATCCATGAAGCGCAGCTCGGCGCCGGTGTGGTGGTTTTCCACCTTCGCGAAGCTCAAGCGTTCGGCGAGCTTGCCGACCTCATCCTCGGTCGGGACGTTGATCAGCACCTCGCCCAACCCGAGGGTGTCCTTGCGCGGTCCGGCGCCGCGCGAATTCCACACGTTCATCGCCATGTGGTAGTGGTAGCCGCCGGCGGAGACGAACAACGCCTGGTTGCCCAGGGAGGTGGTCTCATCGAAGCCCAGGGTATTGACGTAGAACGCCCGGGCGGTGGCCACGTCTCCTACCTGCAGGTGCACGTGGCCGATTTCCGCCTCCGCGGTACGCTGCGCGGCCATGGCCTGCTCACTCAGGTGCGAGTTGAGGAAAGCGTTCGGGTCCAGATGCACGGTGTCCATGGCAACCTGACCATCGGACCACGACCACGCCTCGCGCGGGCGGTCCCAGTAGAGCTCGATGCCATTGCCTTCCGGATCGGTGAAGTAGAAGGCCTCGGAGACCAGGTGGTCCGAGCTGCCCACGAAGCGGCTCTGGTCGAATTGCGCGGCGGAGAGCACCGTGGCGGCGAGATCCGCCTGGGTCTCGAAGAGCAGCGCGGTGTGGAAGAGGCCGGCCTCGCCGGCGGCCGGCAGCTGGAGCTCCGGAGCACTCTGCAGGTTCACCAGGGTCTGCGCGCCGCGGCCGAGGCGCGTGCCCTGGGCGGATTCGCCCAGCACCTGAAGTCCGAGGGCCTGCTGGTAGTAGCCGCTCATGGCCTTCATGTCCCCCACCTTGAGCTGGACGGCATTCATCTGGAGGTCTGCGGAGAGCTTGTCTGCTGGGAGGATCGTCATGGTGAGAGGCCTTTCTGGGTACCGGTCGACTGTTCTTGATTACTACCCTACTCCAATTTAGTTGAAGCTTCAAGTGTTCTGCTGTCTACGTGCAGGTGTTCTCCCTTACCAACCACGGGCTCGCCGCCCGCGGTTCACAATAGGAATTAAGTTGACGCGACAATGCTTCTCTTCTTGAATGAGCGAAGGGAGCTCATCACCCCGCCTCACTCGCAGCTTCACGAAGGAAGTCATCAATGAGCAAGAAAAGAACCGCCTGGATTTCGATAGGCGTGACGGCCGCCCTGGTCACCGGCGGAGCGGTATACGCGGGCACCTTGACTAGTGACTCGCGCGGCACGGTCGTCCGCGTGATCGACGGGGACACCGTGGATATGCGCATTGCCGGCGAGGAAACCCGCGTGCGGCTCCTGAACATCGACACCCCAGAGACGGTGGACCCGGATAAGTCCGTCGAATGCATGGGCCCCGAAGCCTCCGACTACCTCAAATCGCTGCTCGCCCCAGGGGACAAGGTGAAGCTCGAGTACGACATCGAACGCACCGACAGGTACGGACGCACCCTGGCCGGTGTCTACAAAGATGACAGCCTGGTAAATGCCGAGATCGCGGCCGCGGGACTAGGCATCGCGGTCAAATATGAACCCAACGTCCGCTTCTATGATGAAGTGCTTCGGGCAGAGAGCGAAGCGTCGGCCAAGACCGCCGGGCTCTTCGACCCAAGCGTCGAATGCACCATCCCAGCGCAGCTGGAAGATGCCAGCCAAGCCTTGGACCAGTTGGGCGACGCTCCGGCGGACTCCATCAACGAAGCCGAAAGCCTGGCCGGAGAGGCCGCCGCGGCCATAGCACTCGGACATGGAGCCAAGAGCGCACTGAACAAGCTCACCCCGAACACGCATCCCGTCGCCTATGCGCTTCTGGCCACGCACTTTGCCAAGAACGTGGCGAATCTCGATACGTCAATCCTTCGCGCAAACGGCATCGAACAAGCGCACCAAGATCACAAGACCGCGCTGATCAAGGCCGAGGAAGAGCGAAAGGAAGCCGAAAAGAAGAAAAAAGAGGAAGCAGCCAAGAAAAAGAAGGCAGCGGAAGAAAAAGCAGCCATAGAGCGACAGCAACAAGCCGCCGAACAAAAGGCCGCCGAGCAACGTCGCCTCCAGCAGCAGAAACCGAAACCGGCCGCGCCCAAAGTTCAGCAGCCGCGCCAGCAGGGCCCCAGCAATTACACCGGACCGCGCTGCTACGCACCCGGTGGCAAGTCATGGAAGCCGTGCCCCTAGAGCCCGCTATGGTGGCCTAGCTTCGCCCAACCCCTCGGATCCCCCGCTTCACGCGGTGGCCCCGAGGGGTTTGCCATCTCCACTACCCTTGGTCCCGCCACTCGGCTGCCGCTAGTTCAAAAGGCAGCGCGCGGGTGCTTTGAAATGCTTTGACATCCAAGTAGATTGGCACGTAACGCAGGTCACCTTTTGAAGCCACACGGAAGTTGGAGGACATCTATGAACGTCAGCGAGGAATTCCGCGCCGCCCGCAACCAGCTCTTGGAGCTCCGCAAGGACTACTCGAAGGCCAGGGAATCCTTCAGCTGGCCCGAGTTCACCCACTTCAATTTCGGCACCGACTGGTTCGACCACCTCGCCGCGGATCCGCAGCGAGGCGAGGAGCCGGCGCTGATCATCACCGAACTCGACGGCAGCTCGACCCGGCGCAGCTGGCGGCAGCTCTCGGATCGCTCCACCCAGCTCGCGCGCTGGCTCAGCGACCAGGGCGTGCAGCGCTCGGACTCGATCGCCGTGATGCTCGGCAACCAGGTTGAGCTGTGGGAAACGATGCTGGCCGGCATCAAGCTCGGAGCGGTGCTCGTCCCCTGCACCACCCAGCTGACCCCGGCAGACCTCGAAGACCGGATCGAACGCGGCCACGTGTCCTGGATGATCACCAATGAATCGGAAATGCACAAGTTCGAGACGGTGCGCGGAGACTACCGGCTGATCCAGATCGGCGGCGCACCGGCCGGCGGGATTCTCAGCTACGAGGACTCGCTCACCGCCAAGGCCGAGTTCGAATTGAGCGAGCCGACCCGAGCCGATGAGACCCTGCTGCGCTACTTCACCTCGGGAACGACCTCCAAGGCAAAACTCGTGGAGCACAGCCACACCTCCTACCCGGTGGGGCACCTGAGCACGATGTTCTGGATCGGCTTGGAGCCAGGAGATGTGCATCTGAATGTGGCCTCCCCGGGCTGGGCAAAACACGCCTGGTCAAACCTGTTCACCCCGTGGATCGCCGAGGCCACGGTCTTCATCTACAACTATGAACGATTCGACGCCGCGGCGCTGATGGGCCAGATGGCCAAGGAGCAGGTCACCAGCTTCTGCGCGCCGCCCACGGTGTGGCGGCTGCTGATCCAGGCGGACCTGTCGCTGCTTCACACTCCCCCGACCAAGCTGGTCTCCGCCGGGGAACCGCTGAACGCCGAGGTCATCGATCAGGTGCAGCGCGCCTGGGGGCAGGTGATCCGCGACGGCTTCGGGCAAACCGAGACCACCGTGCAGATCGCCAACCCGCCCGGAGAGCGCATCACCATCGGCGCTATGGGCCGTCCGATGCCCGGATACGAGGTGGTGCTCCGCGATCCGGCTACCGGCACGGAAGGCGATCTCGGCGAGATCTGCCTGGTGACCGCGCCGCGGCCCCTGGGGCTGATGAAGGGTTATTTCGAGGACGCGGCGAAGACCGCCGAGGTGTTCCGGGACGGGGTTTACCACACCGGAGACATCGCCGAACGCGATGAACACGGGGTGCTCACCTATGTGGGCCGCGCCGATGACGTGTTCAAGTCCAGTGACTACAAGCTCAGCCCCTTCGAGCTGGAATCGGTGCTGATCGAGCACCCCGGCGTCGGCGAGGCGGCGGTGGTTCCGGCGCCCGATGACCTGCGCTTGACGGTGCCCAAGGCGTATATCGTCCCGGCGGCGGGCTATGAGCCCTCCGCGGAACTGGCGGAGAGCATTCTGGGCTTCTGCCGCGAGCATCTGGCGGCCTATAAGCGCATCCGCCGGATTGAATTCGCCGACCTGCCCAAGACGATCTCGGGCAAGATCCGCCGGGTCGAGCTGCGCCGGGCCGAGGAGGACCGGCACCGCACCGGTTCCGGCCCAGGTTTCGAGTACCGGGATATCGATTTTCCGAATCTTCGGAAAAAGACAAATTAGTCCTACAAAAACGACCTGAGAACTCGTGTCGGTGGAGCCCATCGACACGAGTTGCACTAGTCATTCGTGCCTTCAATTTCACTGCCTCAATGAGGGCGATCACCACCCCATTCCGGTAGGGCATCGATTCTGTATCAGTGAATTTCGAATTTTACCAACGCCGCTAGCCAGAGCCGCCGGAATTGAAACTTATGGAAACCTCTGATTCTGAATAACTCACACGTGCTCCTTGATCGCGTAAATCACCCTTAGAATCAGGTCGGTTCAAGGATGAATAAGAGGCATTCATTCTGCCTCATCGACTGGTTCTCCAAACCGAAGGTCAACAATTTCCGTTGTCCGCAGCATGCTTCGACGACCCGTCCAAACTTTGAATGGATCTCATGGGCGCAGCACCGCAGAGCCCATCCACAATATCCAACACATTGCCAGGCTCAGGGCCCATCAACACAACGGCCCACACTTGGATATGGAGGACCCCACCAGCTCTGTGGCTAGCGTGGTGGATTTCGAGGAAGCGGCGCCCTTCAATACCCGGCCGAAACACGAACATGTGGCCCACATATCCCACGCGCTCCCCGTCGGTGTTCTGATGGTCCTTGAATTCTGGTCAAGTCTCACCGTCTGACAAGACGATTTGGGAGGCAACCGTAAGGTACAGGTCATATTGTCATCCAGCACCCTCTGGACGAACGCTTCAGCGATCTAGGAACAATATAGGTATCGCACTTATTCGGAGTGGACACTGAAGTCCTACTTTTCCATTAGCCATCGCTCCAAAAATCGAAACATCTCATTTATGCGACTTCTGTAGGTAGCTTGTTTTATGAAAGAAACTCATATCCATGGTCTAATAATGATCGATACTGAATCTTTTAGGGGAAGAATGAAAAAGCCATTTGTTTTCACGGTCGGAATTGCGCTAGCAATCACATTGGGCGGTTGCGCTTCACAGGGTTCAGCTCAGACTGGCGGAGGGAGTAATTCGACAAATGAAGTCGTAGCAGAATCTGAACCAGTGGCTCCCGTCACGCCTGGGACAACGAACGACGCAATTAAAGCAGGCTGGCTGGCTGGCACGGCCAAGCCGAAATTTGGATCCGGAACGGCTGACAAAGTTGACGTAGTTGCGACCGGTCCAGTGAAACCAAAATACGGAAATACGACGATAGTTATTGCAGTTCGCAACAACACCAGCGACACCATTACGTCTGTAGAAGCAACTGGCGTCGCGAAGGACAAAACAGGTAAGATTATCGGTTCTGGAAGCAGTCAAGGATTCAATCCTTCGAGCATTCCAGCGGGAGGTATCGCTCTTGGCTACGTTTACTACGGCAGTGAAATCCCTGCTAGCGCCAAGATTGATTTCACCGTTGCTTCTCAGCCTCTACAAGGTGATCCCTACTTTCAAGATCTAACGATTGATGAGGCGAACCTAGTAGGTGATGTTATAACAGGGCAGGCGACAAATAATTCTTCGTTTACACTCAATGGTCCCTACGGTGTTGAAGTGACATGTTTCGACAAAGAGAACAAAATACTGAGTAAAACTGGGGATTTTGCCACACCAGATGCCGACTTAGCACCTGGTCAGAGTGTAACGTTTCAGGCCAACCTTTATGACAACTCGTGCCCAAAATTCTTGGTCGGAGCTAGCGGTTACGGTCCGTTGTTTTAGTACATTTGCCGATAGGTTGCCCGTACCTCAGATCTAAGTAAAAACATAGGCAAGGTACAGATTAAATATTAAAAACCCTTTGTGCGGGCCGAATTAGAATCGCCGTCGACGCAATTCAGATCCGGCCCGCTCTCCCCCTTGAGTAATTTCAATCCTCCTATGAGAAAACTCCTTCCGTCGGAATTGACTCGGTTTCGTACAACCTCGTCTAGAAGCGCTGAATATATAGTCAATTTTGCTGTCCTATACGCTTCATACCCTTCGTAGTAATAAAAAATTCAATCAACACGGATCATCAGCGTGCATTCAAGAAGTGCGCAAATCGCTTGGCTTGTGAACTGATATGTTACCTACGCGATGGCTGAAATGAGTTATGCCGATAAATTCCAAGTTGACATGGTTCTCCTGCTGTCCAGACGCACCACATTCTTGTGAGGGCAATTGGATATCTTCGTTTTGTCTTCGCCTGATTTAACAGATCAGCCCAAGATTCAGCCCTAGCCAACACTTCTACACTCATCCTGTCAGTATTCGGCGATTCGGGCAGTTGCGACGCAAGGCCTGAGCTTTAGACGAAAAGTTAGGATGGTCGAGATGCTCGGATCGATCACCCTCTGTTCAATTACGTTCGCATTCAAGTCCAGCGACTACAAGCTCAGCCCCTTCGAGCTGGAATCGGTGCTGATCGAGCACCCCGGCGTCGGCGAGGCGGCCGTGGTCCCGGCGCCCGATGACCTGCGCTTGACGGTGCCCAAGGCGTATATCGTCCCGGCGGCGGGCTATGAGCCCTCCCCCGAACTGGCGGAAAGCATTCTGTGCTTCTGCCGCGAGCATCTGGCGGCCTACAAGCGCATCCGGAGGATTGAATTCGCCGACCTGCCCAAGACGATCTCGGGCAAGATCCGCCGGGTCGAGCTGCGCCGGGCCGAGGAGGACCGGCACCGCACCGGCGTGGTCGCGGGCACCGAATTCCGTGATTCGGACTTCCCCGCGCTGCGTCCGCGCGCCTAGCTCAGGCGCTGCGCACCCGCGACTGGCGGATCACCAGATAGATCAGGTACGGCGCGCCAATCACCGCGGTGGCCACGCCCGCGGGAAGCACCACGGAGAACAGCCGGGCCGCGGCCAAATCCGCGAGCAGCACGAAGATCGCCCCCACCAGCGCGCTATGCGCAACCGGCGGCACGGTGCTGCGCGCAATCAAGCGCGAGGCGTGCCCGCTGGCCAGCGCAACGAAGGCCAGCGGCCCGGCAATCACCGTCGCGGCCACCGCCAGCGCTGTGGCCAGGCCCAGCATGATGATGCGGTCCCGGCCCAGATTCATGCCCAGCGCGCGGGAGGTATCGGAATCCAGGGCGAGCACTTCTCGCTGGTTGCGCAGCGCCGCGGCCAGCGCGACGCCTATGGCGATGACCAGCGGGGCGATGGCCAGATCCGCCCAGGAGACGCCGTTGACGGTGCCCGCCATCCAGGTCAGTGCCTGCTGGGCGTTGTACACGTCGCCCAGGGTCAGCATCCACGAGGTCAGTGCGGCGCAGAGCCCGCTCATGCCCAGTCCCACGAGCACCAGCCGGTTGCTCTCCAGCGAGCTATGCCAGACCAGCGAGAAGACCAGCGCCGAGACGAGCAGGCCGCCCAGCGTGGCGGCGATCGGCAGCCCGTAGGCGTGCAGGAACATCGGCAGCCCTTGCACCTGGCTGGTGAGCGCCAGCAGCGCGACGGCGCCGAGCGCCGCGCCGTTGGTCACCCCGAGGATATCCGGGCTGGCCAGCGGGTTGCGCGCCACGGTTTGGGTCAGCGCGCCGGCCACGCCGAAGCCGACGCCGGCGAATAAGGCCGCGAGGCTGCGCGGCAGCCGGAATTCCCTAATGGCCAGCTCGGTGCGCGGATCCGGGGATATGCCGAGCAGGCTGCTGACCACGTCGGGCAGCGGAATCGGGGTGCCGCCGATGGAAAGATGCAGGCAGAGCACCGCCAGCGCGGCCAGGAACAGCAGCAGCGCCGTCGGCGCGGTGCGCCGGGCGCTCATACCGTGACCGGCTTGCGTCGCCGGGCCACATAAATGAAGAAGGGCGCGCCGAGCATGGCCACCACCACGCCGACCGGAAGTTCGCCGGGACGCGCCAGCATGCGCCCGAGCACGTCGGCCAACACCAGCAGCAACGCTCCGCTGACCGCGGAGCCCGGGATTACCCAGCGGTAGTCCGCCCCGAAGATACGCCGCGCCACATGCGGCACCAGGAGCCCTAAGAATGCGATGGGCCCGGCGAGGGTGACGGCCAGGCCGGAGAGCATCACGATCGCCGCCAACCCGATGCCGCGCGCCCGGGGCGCGGTGATGCCCAGGGCCCGGGCCGAGTCTTCGCCGAGGGTCAGGGCGTTGAGCCCGCGCGCATTGGCCAGGGCGAGTCCGGTCCCGGCCAGCAGCAGCGGCCAGAGCACCAGGAACGAGTCATAGCCTTGGACCACGGAACCGACCTGCCAGAAGCGCAGCGTCTCCAACGCCGCCTCGCTGAGCAGCACGATGGCCGAGACTACTCCGGCGCACAGCGCGGTCACCGCCGCTCCGACGAGCACCAAGGTGATCGGCGAGGCGCCGCGTCCATCCACCCGGCCGATGCCGAAAACGATCAGCGACGCCGCCAGTGCGCCGCCCAAGGCCAGCAGCGCTTGCGGCCAGGGCTGCAGCGGACCGGAGAATACCGCCACCGAGACGATGGCCAGCGCGGCTCCCTGGTTGATGCCCAGCAGGCCCGGTTCGGCGATCGGGTTGCGGGTATGGCCCTGGATCAGGGTTCCTGCCATGCCCAGCGCGGCCCCCGCGGCCAGCGCGGTGACGGTACGCGGCCAGCGGATCTCCCGGATGGCGATGTCGCTGACCCGCTCATCGGGGCTGAAGAGCGCATGGCGCAGTTCGGCGATGCTCGAGGTGCTGCTGCCGATCCAGAGGCTCAGCAGCACCGCGGCGAGCACACCGAGGGAAAGGGCGAGCAGGCTGGCGGCCCGTGCTGTGCTACGTGAAATGACTCATTACCCTTCGTGCGACGCGGGATGTTGCCCAAGTGGGCCAGAACCATGCTACTGTACATTTCGCAGATTGAGTTTACCCTTACCTAAGCTCGCGTCTAATAATTAGACTATGCGCCAATAAGTAAATCATCTTCACGGAAAGCACTCGCATGCATACTTCGCGCTTGATCGGCCTCACTGCTGCCTTGGCCGCCGCAACCCTCACCCTCGCATCCTGCGGCGGCACCGCCACCTCCGAAACCCCCGCCAAGGAAAATTCAGCCGATAATGCCGGGTTCCCGGTCACCATCGAGCACTTCCGCGGTCAGACCGAGCTGGCCGAACGCCCGCTGCGCGTGGCGGCGCTGGATCCGTCCTATGTGGACGCCACGCTGCTGCTTGGCGCCGAACTCGTGGCGTACACCGAGTACCGCAAGTCCGGCAATCCCTTCCCCGAATACCTCGGAGATGTCACCGAGCTGACCGACGACGCGGTGAACGTGGGCACCACCACCGAGCCGGATCTCGAAAAGCTGTTGGCCGCAGACCCGGACATCATCATCTCCGCCGACGTGCGCCAGGGCGGCATGTATGACCAGCTGAACAAGATCGCCCCGACCATCTTCTCCGAGTCCACCGGACCGACCTGGAAGGAGAACGTCGTGCTGCTGGGCGAGACGCTGGGCAAGAAGAGCGAGGCGGAGCAGGCAGTGGCCGACTACGAAACCCGCGCGGCTGCCGTGGGCAAGGAAATCCTCGCCCAGCAGGCCGATACCACCTATTCGCTGGTGCGCTTTGCCGGCGAAGACACCGCCCGGCTCTACGCCACGGATTCCTTCATCGGTGAAATCATGGCGGATATGGGCATTCCCCGCCCCAAGGACGCTCCGGACACCACCGAGTCCATCTTCGTACCGCTGTCTTCCGAGGAGATCCTGAAGGCCGACGCCGAGGTCATCTTCCAGTCCACCTGGGCACCGGAAGGCGCCGAGGGCGACGCCTCGCGGGATCAGGAAAAGAAGTTCACCTCCAACCCGCTGTGGAAGAAGCTGACCGGGGAGGTGCTGCCGGTGGACGACTCGATCTTCCTCTCCTCGGTCTCGCTCCAGGGCGCCAATGAGGTCATCACCCAGGTGGCCGAGCACTTCGACGTGGATCCGCAGCTCCCCTAAACTGGATTGCCCGCCAATAACCGGCGGCAGAACGCCATCGAGCCCCTGCCCGGCGATCATTCGCTGCGGTACAGGGGCTCGATTGGTGTTTAGTGCTTAGTGCTTAGTGCACAGCGCTCATGGCTGGCTCTTAATTATTTGGCTGACTTCCGCACCGGCTCGGTGGCCGTGTCAGCATGCTTCAAGCGCTTTTCGGCGCGCTTTTCCTTAATGGACTTACCGGGTTTTTTCGCATCGCTCTTGCGTGGTGACTTGTTCGACATAATGTGCCGTCCTTGCCGGAAATGCTGGGCATTTCCAAAAATGGGGAGGGTACCCCGTTAGCCCTAGCCTAGGATAAGCGGCAGTTATTCTCTAGCTTTCGTCCGCCAGCGAAATGCGAATGTACGGTGTTGCAGCTGGATACCGGAAAAGCAGTCCGTAGAAAAATTCCCATCCGGGATTCGGGCTCGGACCTGCATTGGCGGATTCAACACAAGACGCTTGCGAGTTCTTACCCCAGGGATCCAGAATCCTTCGAGACCATCGGGAAGATCCCCCTAAGCGATAGCCGGTGGATCGCTTTCTATCAGATAACCGGATAAGCGATAGAAGGTACGCCACGTGGTCGCGCGCAACATGTCAACTCCCGTTTCTGCCGGTCTTCTGGCGGACATCGGCGCCTACCACCGCTGCCTCGATGCGTACCGCGATGGCAATCCCGAGCCGATCATCACGCTCTGCTCGGAAGCCTCATTCCGGGCAATCAGGAACGGCACACAACTTGCCGAGGACGTCACATCGATTGCAGACTTCTGGAAAGCCGACCCGTGATAAATGCCGCGGTTCTGGAAGCAGAGCTGGGACTCGACTACCTCAGGTCCAAACGGGGCAGATTCTGGCTCGCTCCCGAGATGCTCAATGCCCTGGAAGCCTTCGCAGAACGGGCAGACCGCCGGCAGCAGTCGGGTTCCGTCTAGAGCGCCTGCGCGCTCAAAAGGACTGCATGAGCTGCGGCCGGATGCTATCAACCAGCTGTTCCTCAACCGAGCAACCGAGTTCATTTTCTATCCCGCGGGCGCCCACGCTGGCGATCGCGAAGTTCACCACTTCGCGATTCGAGCCGCAAAACGAGGCAAAAGAAAGTTTGCCCTCATCCATATGGGCAATTTCTGAAATGGCAACAACTGTGAGCACGAGGCTTTGCCATCAAGCCGCGCCGAGGAGTTCATCGCCTCGATCAGGTTTGAAAGAGATGAAGCTGTCCGTCAGTCTTTAAAGCTTGTCGATACGATCACATTCAGCGGACGTACCTGGGTTGAGCGGCAGTAGAAGTTCGCCGCGATCTACTTTCGGTTTGAAAGTTCTGCCGTGAATAACAGTCGGCACCAACCTCGGCGAAGTGAACCTGCCCCATGCTTCCTTGGATGGGTTGATGCAGGCTCGGTTTTGGGATGAATGGGTTTGAGAGAATCAGTTGGCTATCGCATAGCTGCAGGACTGCCCAATGGGACCCAACCAGGACCCCTCAACAATCGAGAGGCCCGTCTCCTGACAGATCCACTGGTTCAACCTACGTAGCCGTTCGCGAAGGACTTAGCGGCTTCAGCCACGTCCTTGTACCGCTCTTCGCGAATGGCTTTCGGAGGCAACTCGTAATCGAGCTGCTCGTTAACCGGGGTCGGCCATGCGGCAGCGATCTCCTGCGATTGGTTCTGGGCAATGCATGAAGCTTGATCCAGGAGGAAGCGAAGCCGGGCAGCGGACGCCGCGGTGGGCTTCAGCGCCCCACTGCTCCACTTGCGTACCTGGCCTGGGTCTTTGACTCCTGCGCCGGAAGCGATCAGCACCATGGGCAGGAAGCCAGTGAGTGCTTCAACGACCTCTGATTCTGCAGCCCGGACCGAGTGGCCACGCGCTGAAGTTGGCATGATAGTCATTGGGAGCCTCCCTCACCTAGGTTCGTCTCTCCGTCATACGCCGTTTTCCTCCCGTATGACACTCCTATGACTGGAATATTCCTGCATAGTCACTGCTAGGAGTCCTTCTGCGCTTCAACCGCGCGCGCGTCGGCCAGCTCTGGAGGCAAAGTTGTCCAACGCCTCAATGACCTTCGGTGCGACCCATACCCGGTGTCCGTTGATATGTCCCGAAAGCTTCAGGGCTCCCAATTGTTCCAGGCGATCGATATTGCGGTATGCGGCGCTGGAGGACTGCCCTGCAGTGTCACTGAGCATCTGGGCGGTGATGGCCGGCTCGCGCACGATCAGCTCGATTGCCCACTTCAGCCCTTCACCTGGGGTGCGTCCGAACCCGGTGTAGATCTCTTGGCGAATGATGCGGATGTCCTCTGCCAGTTGCCGCCCATTGGCGGTGGCCCGGAAGGTGGATTCGGCGAACATCTCCACAATCGGTTCAATCTGCCCCTCGCGGAAAGCTCCCAACGCATCGAAGTACGCCTTGGTGTCGGTCAGCAGGCCAGAAGAGACGGGAATGGTGACCTTCTCGGTAACCCCCTTGTTCCTCAGCATGGACCCAACCAATGCGCGTCCGGTGCGTCCGTTGCCATCCGGAAAAGGATGGATGGTCTCAAATTGAGCGTGGGCGATCGCCGCTTGGGTCAGCGCCGGGATGTCATCGCGCTGCATGAAGCTGATCAGGTCCTCCATGTCCTGCGGAACTCGTTCATGGCTAGGAGGCACGAACATGGCTGCGTGCGGGGAGTTGCCGCCGATCCACACCGCTTCGGTGCGGTAGCGACCCGCCATTTCCGGTTCAGAGCTAGCCATCAAGGCGCGGTGCATGGCCAGGATGTTGGTTTCATCCAGGTTGTCGGCCAAGTCGACTGCGGCCACCATCGCGGAGATGTTCGAGGCCACCAGAGCTGCGTTGCTGCTGGAGCGGTCTCCTAATTGGGCCAAGGCGATGCGTTTAGCCCCGACGGTCAGGTTCTCGATTTGGGAGCTGGCTGCGGATTCGCTTCGCAGGAGCAGGGCTGCGAATGGTGCGGCGTCGTCACCCAAGTCGCGGTCGAAGCGGACCGTTTCGATGGTCGCTTCCTCCACCAGCGCTGCGGCCTGTCCGGAGATTGCCGGGTTGGCGTTAGCGATGT
Organism: Glutamicibacter sp. AOP38-B1-38; assembly: GCF_052377485.1. Taxonomy (NCBI): domain Bacteria; kingdom Bacillati; phylum Actinomycetota; class Actinomycetes; order Micrococcales; family Micrococcaceae; genus Glutamicibacter; species Glutamicibacter sp. AOP38-B1-38. The sequence continues at coordinate 95,473 of NZ_JBQSWU010000011.1, forward strand.
TGGGGACGATGGCAGCTTGGTAGGGACCTCGTGCTCTCAGTCGCTGTCGTCGCGACTGGGCCGGATCGTGCTGTGCTTCCCATTGCTTTTCCTCATAGGCAATGGATGGCCATTCGGCTGCCGGTAGGCTGACTCCTGGTTCGGAACGGTGACGCTGAGCGAACTGCGCTCCAGAGCTGATACCTCGTGGGACACGTGGTTGATCCAAGGAGTCTCCCCTTTCTCGGGTGGGAATGCCTAGGTTCTATATTCCCACATTGTCAGATATATGGGAATACGAGCGGTAGCGACTACCACTTAGCTACTGCCGCCGAGGAGTACCTAAGTCCCACCCGACGATATCGAGGGCGCGCAGCGGTGTGATGGAGACCGCGGGGTCGGCCATGGCTACGATTTCTTGCCACACGGACATTTGTTGCACCACATCCCTTTGCAGTTCCGGCAGCCAGGCGATGGCGAAGTCACGATGAGTCCGCGACCCGATCGGTGGCACCGGTGCCGCGCCGATCAGGCTGTAGCAACGGCGAATGTTCTCGTCGAAGAGCGGGATGAGCTCAGGACGTTTGCGATGCAAGACCTTCAGCAACTTCGTCTTGCCTACCTGCGTCGTTGGCTTAGCACCCAGGATCCCAAAGAAGTCAGTGATGGTCTCCAGAGTTTCTAGCGAAGCTTCGGCAAACGGCTCGTCTTTTGGGAGTCGTGCTAAGACTTCATTCATATCCGGTATGCGGGACTGCAACCCGTAATAAATCGGGATCGGTTTCTGACCGGCGTTCAAAAGGCAAATAGCCAGCAAGTCAGCATCACCTACCTGATCGCTGTCAGTGCCGGGATAAGCATCATAGGCCGGATAAGCATACCGCCCAATGCCCCTCAAATAGTCTGCAGCGTACTCGAGCACTTCATCTCGCGGCTTTTCGGCTCCGCCAACCTTCACCATTTCGCTCATCCGAGAATCTTGGCATGCTTGCGCGTATCGCCGAGCTTTGATGAGCCGCTCCCCATCGAATCCAGAGAACCCAGATTTGTATAGGTCCACTTGCAGATCTACGAAGTCTTCGCTGCTCCTTCGCCTGGCAGTCCATCACGCACGCTCAATGGGTCTCCGATGCGTTCCGCTCAGGGCCGGTGCCGAGGTGAAAATGTTAAAGTCTAATGGAACAGTCCTAAGGCCCAGTGGACATGACGAAGCGGATCACCCGAAGATAGCTCGCCTCGCGAATCGCCATGCATCAGGAGTTGGTGATGTAATTCGAATGCGCCACCCCTGACAGGGCCCGGTTGATGAACGGGCTCAGCGACCTGCTCATGGTCCTGAAGAAGCCAGGCCCCGTCATGCTTGAGTACAGGAAGCGGCCGACCGGTAGAGCATCAATAAGTCCAGGTTCAGGCTGTCCTTTCGCATCAGCCGCTTCGCTCTGGGACGATGGCTCCGCTCTCGTCTGCAGCGCCCGGATTCGCCGATCCCTATTTCCGGTGCCGCGGCTAGACGCAGGTCCGTGGTTGCCGACGACCGAATTGATCTGCATACCAGACCCACCAGCAATCAACGGAAGAGGGACCCCCGGCTGCCCGCACGCCGATTCGGACCATGGGTTGACCGGCCGCGGCCGCTGGGCTCGTTGCAGTGGTGGTCGCCTCCGAAGGAGTACTTCTCCAGAGCCGGTGTGAGCGCCAAATTCGGATCCCACTGACTGCGAATCTTGCCTTCCAGTACTCATAGCTTCGCCGCCCTTCTACGGGTGGCTAAATCAAGCTGGGATGCGACGCCGAGCTAGTCGCTTCAGGAAGACTTGGCTTGCTGCAGCACCGGTTCCAACGCTTCCTTGACTCCCCTGGCCAGGTAATACACACCGTCCGAGTACCAGAAGAACATGAGGCCCCGGCGCAGCGGCTGAGGCACTCGGGACAGCCTTGGCGAAGTCTTCATGGCACGGTTTGCGATGGCTCCGGCGGCCAGGACGGCCACGCTGGAGAAAATCAACGCCCGGGGGCTCCACCCGGTGCGGGAGAGCAAACCCATCAGGCCGGTGGCCTCGCGTTCGAACTCTTCGAAGGTGACGCGGATCGAGTCCAGTACCCCGTGGACATGGATTTCTCTTGCGTCTTCGGGAACCGGTGCGCCCGAGACGAAGTCGATGCTCCGCGGGTCATAACCATGAAGTGTCAGGAACCTTTTGAGATTGTTCGCCGAGCGTGGCGCGCGCAGAATCGATTTTGCTTCTTCCCGCGCGGGGCCGGCTGCCAGCAGCTGATCCGCGATCTCATAGTCGTCCGTGTAGACCCCGTCGTTCCACTCGTCCATTGCACTCAACAGCAACTGCGCATCGCTGCCGGTACTGGCCTGAAGAATCCTCATGCGTTCCAGATCGATCTGGTAGGACACGTGGTCGGGGAAGAGCTGCGGCCGCAGCGGGCCCTTGGAGTGGATCGATGCGGTGAGCACACTGCCGCTGCGCGTCAGCGTCAGGTACGGCCGGCTGGACCGCGAGACGTTGGGCTCTTCCAATGGATTACTGGGCAGGACCGTCAGCCCGGCGAGATTTCTGAATACCGTGAAGGTCTTGCCTTCGACGCTCGGGGAAAGTGTCAGATCCGAGACCTTCAGGGTAGCGCCCTGGAATAACTGCGCGTCCGGAGCGTACTGGCCAAGCTGTTCTTCTCCCGGGGCCGGGCCGTCCAATTCCTCGCCGTTGATCAAGACATACCGCGCACCGCTTGCCGCTTTGAGATTGTGGGCTAGCTCCGTCAGCCGCGGGCCTTGGATGAGTACATCTTCCGGGCCGAGCTGGCACAGCACCGGGTCCCTGGCATCGTTCAATGTCGCCAGTTCGGCGAGCACCTCCGTGGCATGCTCCCGGGATCTCGCACCGTCGATAAAACCGACTAGCCGATGTTCGGCGAGGACGGCGTGGACATCAGCGGCCGCTTCAGGCTTTGAACCGGCGAAGATAAATTCAAGGTTGATAAAGCTGAACTCATTATCGTCCACGATCTAGGACCCCTTTTTCACGCTTTGATCAATCGATTTCTCACTAGTTTAGGCATGGGCAGGAATCACGCGAAATCCTGTCTAATTCGGGCATGGCGTCGGGGTGAAGCAGTTTCGGCCCGCGCTGCCTGCTTGAGAAAATCTTGGAAAGCAGCAAGCCTCCGCCGGACGGTGGCTAACCGAGAGGCAGAGGCTTGGCTAGGCGCTGTCTTTAGGCCGCTGATTCGCTACCTAAGGATCGGACGCTGATGCTTATTTGGCGTTTTTACGTGCTGATTCGGTGAGGGAATCAGCACTCTTCAGCCGCTTCTCGGCGCGTTTTTCCTTGATGGATTTTGCGGGCTTCTTCGCTTCGCCCTTGCGTGGTGACTTGTCGGACATGATGTGCCGCCTAGCTGGAAATGCCGTGCACTTCCAAAATACGGGGAGAGTACCCCTGCCTTCCATCCTACGGCGCGTGAACCGGAGCCGAAACCAGTGGTCTCGATAACTGGCGTAGCGCAAAGAAAACTGCGCCCCGCGAACCGAAAAGGTTCACGAGGCGCAGTCTGGTAAAAACTGGAGAATTACTTGTTGCCCAAGTACTTCTCAAAACCTGCTGGCAGGTTCAGGCTCGACGGATCGAAGTCCTGCTGGGCGCCCTGACCGAAGGCCGAACCGGCAGGCGCCGCGGACTTCTTGGTCTTGGCTTCCAGCTCGGCCTGCGCGGCCTTGGCCGGGTTGCCGAACTTCGCCTGCTTCTTGCCCTTGCCCTTGGCTTTCGCCTTGCGCGCGGCACCCTTGCCAGCCCCTGGCATTCCCGGCATGCCGCCGCCGGCGGCCATTTTCTTCATCATCTTCTGCGCTTCGGTGAAACGCTCGAGCATCTGGTTGACCTCGGAAACCGCGACACCGGAACCCTTGGCGATACGCGCACGGCGCGAACCGTTGATGATCTTCGGAGCCACGCGCTCGTGCTGGGTCATCGAGCGGACGATGGCCTCCACGCGATCGATCTGGCGCTCGTCGAACTGCTCGAGCTGCTGGCGGGAGATCTGCGAGCCGGGCATCATGCCCAGCATCTTCTTCATCGAGCCCATCTTCTTGATCTGGGCCATCTGGGCGAGGAAGTCGTCCAGGGTGAAGTCTTCCTGGTCGGCGAACTTCTTCGCCATCCGCTCGGCTTCGCCCTTGTCCCAGTTCTTCTCGGCCTGTTCGATGAGCGTCATCACGTCGCCCATGTCCAGGATGCGCGAAGCCATGCGGTCCGGGTGGAAGATCTCGAAGTCGTCCAGGTTTTCGCCGGTGGAGGCGAACATGACCGGCTTGCCGGTGATCGAGGCGACCGAGAGGGCCGCGCCACCGCGGGCGTCGCCGTCCAGCTTGGAGAGCACCACGCCGGTGAAGTCGACGCCTTCGTGGAAGGCCTGGGCGGTGTTGACTGCGTCCTGGCCGATCATCGCGTCGATGACGAAGAGGACTTCGTCCGGGTCGATGGCCGCGCGGATGTTCGCGGCCTGGGCCATCATCTCGGTGTCGACACCGAGTCGACCGGCGGTATCGACGATGACGATGTCGTGCAGCTTGGCCTTCGCCTCGGCGACACCGTCACGGGCTACGGCGACTGGATCTCCGGTGGCGGTATCAAATTCCGAGGAGACGCCCGGGTGCGGGGCGTAGACCGGAACGCCTGCGCGTTCACCGTTGATCTGCAGCTGCTTGACCGCGTTGGGGCGCTGCAGGTCGCAGGCCACCAGCATCGGGGTGTGGCCTTCGGACTTCAGGTGCTTTGCGAGCTTGCCGGCCAGGGTGGTTTTACCTGCACCCTGCAGACCGGCGAGCATGATCACCGTTGGAGGGTTCTTGGCCAGGTTCAGGCGGCGGGTTTCGCCGCCGAGGATGCCAACGAGTTCCTCGTTGACGATCTTCACAACCTGCTGTCCCGGGTTCAGCGACTCGGAAACCTCCAGGCCCAGTGCGCGTTCCTTCACCTGGGCTACGAAGGCGCGAACCACCGGTACGGCGACGTCGGCGTCCAGCAGGGCGCGGCGAATTTCGCGGGCGGTACCGTCAATGTCGGCCTCTGTCAGGCGACCCTTGCCGCGCAAGTTCTTGAAGGTCGCTGTCAGGCGATCGGAAAGTGAATTAAACACGTGCCGGGCACTTCTTTCGATAGGTCTTACGGTGCGCATAAAAAATCACACAGGACTCGATTACTTAGAATATCAAGAATCGGGCGCGCTCCAACATTACGGGAGATGGAGGTGATACATCCTACTGTGATAGCAAGCGGGAAGGCCGGGTTACTTTTCTCTTATTTTGAGGTAGGGATGTCAATTAGCCATGGCATGCCAGTCGATGAGTTAGGACCAATCTCCCCAGGTCCCAACTTCGGATTAGCTCGGCGTGCGATTTGGCATGCACGTTTATAATTCTCGACGGGGAATTTGGGCGATAACGATTTCTCCTTCTCGAAAATCTTTTGCTCACTCATCATCCGGTCCAGTTGCTTCGATTCGAAATGAGACACACTTTCAACTACGTGCCAAAGCAACCAGACCTCAAACTTGAGATTGGATACAACAACGCTGATCTCGTAGCGAGCCGCCAGAGCCAGCGCTTCCTTCAACTTTGCATGCGTGTCTACATCTATCAGGCAAACTGCGATATCGAAGGGATCAATTGCCTTGTCTCGAACAGCCATGCATTTTTGCACGATCTTGACAGGATCTCGGCCTACACCAACAGTGCGAATCGTTACGGATTCTCCAGACGTTCCCAAAATCTGCTTCAACGAATCAATATACTGCGGCTCCGTTACTGTCCCTTCAGTGCAAATCAGAATCCGTTTCTTTTCAGACCTCTTACGGCGCGCCACTAGCTATCATCCGATCCGATCACTCTTGCCAGCAGGCTCGGAGCCGTACGTGGCACGGCGCCATATCGTCCCGCGAGATATCGACGTTCAAAGTTGGCGTCCTTCGGATGAGGGAAATCTGCTAGCGAATAAATCTCCGTTGCACCGTCTGCATCTTTATCTGCGAACCAAATTTGCTCGGCTTCAAGATCAAAACCAGATTCCGGAGACAGAAGATTTGTGTCATGACTTGTGAACAGGAGCTGAGCGCCAAAGCGGTTGATTCGGGGATTCAGAAAAAGGCTGATTACCAGCTCAACTAAATGCGAGTGGAGGCTGTTGTCAAGTTCGTCGACCACCAGCATTGTCCCGTATCGCAAAGCCTCTACTGCAGGCGTAATTAATGAAAGCCAGACGATAGTGCCTGCGCTTTCCTCGTTGACCCCGAAAGCCCGAGGGTCTTTTTTCCTGCCCTTATGCAAAAATTCCAGGGTTCGAACTACAGCATCGGATTCAAGGGGTTCGATATGAATCCGCTTCTCTTCACCAACAATCTTTTCGGCTTCAGAATCAACGAGTTCCGCAAATATTTTCATTAGTCGAACAGCTTCTGGAGGAGCTTGATCTTCCTTGACGGAAATCGACCGAACACCGATATCGGCAACTTGCAGAAGGGTCGTCAAGTCCTCAAAGCTCATCTCTTGCTGCAGCAATGAGTCGGTGATGCTTGCGAGTCGGCGTTCTCTATTCGTGTCACCAAATGGTGCGAGTTCGATCCCATCTAGCAATGATTTGCCGAGGTCAGTAAGCTCTTCGTGCTCCAGCAGAATTGCTCGCGAAAGGATCAGCTCACGTCGAGTTACAGCAACCAACCCATTCTTCTCCTTAAAGCGAACTTGGGTGGGCGACTCAGAACTACGATCACGATCGATTAGCGTTCGCCAGCGGGTGCGAGGAAGATCAAGCAACCATTCTTTTTCGATTCCCTCCGGGGTAACTGTGAAACCATATTTATGACGTACGCCCTCGAATACCCAATCGAATTCATACGAACTAGGCCCCTTAGCTGACTCATCGTCAAGAGCGAACGGAACATGTACCATTTCCGGCCTCTGTTGCCAGAGTGTAGACGAATGGTTAATCGCCGCTTGGGCGTACTTGAATGCGTCAATGAGCGTAGATTTACCGGAGGCGTTCGGGCCGAATACACCAACCACAGGATAAGTGACGGCAGGCCAATCGCTATCGACGCCCGGCTTCAGCTTCTTAAAGCTGGGACGCATAAACTCCAAAGTGCACTCATCACGAATACTCTTATGGTTCGATACCGTAAAGTTGAGTAGCAACATACTCTAATCATAGCTTAGAGTCGAGAAATTTGACGATTACCGTCAAAATTTGATAGCTCAGATAATTCTCGATACGTGAGCTCGCTGAGAAAGCTCCGAAGGTACACGACTTGCTGAGTAAATTTCCCTTCTTCAATGCGCACTTTACAAGCGCCACACAACCTCGCGAATCCGTTAAATACTACGTACGCTAACCCGTGAAACTCTCGCGAACTAAGGACTCCCCTCTAACCAGAGCGGAGCCTGGACGGGCCTGGTCGTATTTGGCCGACATTCCCCCTTCTGAAACTATCGCCTCTCACGGAGTTACCAGCGTCCACACGCGTGCAATCCCCCATAGCGTTTCGTTCGCATCTCATTGCCCAAATAGCAGCTACGTTATCTCCCGACCTTCCCTAAACAGGGAGCTGACGGTATATGGCAGCTCAATATGACATGTTGGTTTTCTTGCGCGGCATAGGTCTGCTCTTTGCTTCGACTTGAAAAGGTTGACCACACCCAAGGGGGGCGTGTCTTGCTAGAGGATTGCCTAGCAAGAAGCTAATTTCAGACGGACTACCAGGGCCACGAATAACCACTGGCACGGAAACTCCGCTGCGGCACGACAATAGCCCCGGCAAAATACTTCTAGTTTCATGGACCCTTCAGATATCTGTCCTCACCATAGATCAGATTCGAGTCCTGGCCGACGATTCCGTGTGGGATACCGGTCATCACCGGCTTTCGTATTGATCATCGTCCGAGGCGTTCAGATCCGGATCCTCACCGATCGCGGGATCGTCTTCGTCGAACAAGCCGTCGTCCCCTGTGCCGTTGCGGGTTTCCTGCTCGATGTCCTCCTCTTCCGGCGGCTTCACCTTGCCGAGAAGGTTTTCAATCTTTTCCTTGGCCTCTTCGAAGAATGACATGATGCTCCTCTTCATTGCGCGCGGCGCCGATTCTGCCCTTGGCGGGATAATTGCGAGAATTCCACATCGACTCGGAGAGCGCAAGGAATTCCGGGCAAGGCGGAAGACTTTCTGGCTCTGCACTGGCTTGATTCTCCAAAAAGACTGAGATTGCTTGGCGATTGCCCCTGCAGTTCCTAGAGTGGGCATAGTGGCAGCCGCCGCCGAAAAATACCATGCCGCACTTCGGAGGTCCATCATTCCAAAGCAACAGCCGGCAGTGCGCACCGTGGGAATGCTTGCCGACCCGGGGATCGCTCAGGTGCTGGCAGGCAAGGTGCGCGAACGCTTCGAAAACGCGTTGAATAGCGAGGAGGAGGATCAAGTCCGCTGGTCGGTCAAGGTCGGCCCGCTCACGCTCCCACTGGACGAATCCGGGCAAGTGATGCTCAATAAGCACGTCGGCGCGCTGCGCGAGAAGTTCGGCTGGGAATACATCATCTACCTCACCGATATCCCGCAGTACGGTCAGGGCAAGCCGGTGGGTCGAAGCATCAGCCAGCTCCACGGGGCCGCGACGCTGGTGGTTCCGTCTCTGGGAATGGCCCGTCCGCGCAACCTCACCAACTCGTTGGTTGACATCATGGGCGAACTGTCCAGCGACCGGAAGCCGATGATGCCGACGTCCCTGTCGGCACGCGCCTTCTCGGTAAGCGGAAGCCTGGACGAGCCGAGCGAAGACGGCCGCTCATCAACAAGATACGTCAGCCTCAAGGGCCTGCGTGGACGGATTTTTCTGGTCTGCGGAATGGTGCGCAGTAACAGGCCCTGGCGGCTGGTCCCCCAGTTGTCCTCGGCCCTCGCCGGGGCGGCGGCCACCGGTGCCTTCGGCGTATTCTATACCAGCATCTGGTCCATGGCCGACTACCTCAGCAGCCTCCGCCTGGCACTGATTACCGTCGTCAGCATCCTGCTGTTCGGGCTATGGCTGCTGTTCCACAACAGGCTCTGGGAGCGTCCGCGCGGAAAGCACTACCGCGAGCGCCTGGTGCTCTACAACACCTCTACGGTGCTGACCGTGATGCTGGCGGCAGCCGCAATGTACCTATTGCTGTTCGTCGCACTATTGCTCGGTTCGCTGGTGGTCATCGATCACGGATTCCTCGCCTACCAGCTGAGGCATCCGGTGGGCTTCGCCGAGTACTTCAACCTCGCCTGGCTGGCGGCGTCGCTGGGAACCCTGGGCGGAGCCATCGGGTCGAGTTTCGACCAGGTCGAATCGATCCAGCAGGCGACCTTCAGCCAGCGCGAATACGAACGCCGGAATATGGATTTCGGTGTGGACGGCAGCGGAACGCAACAGCCTTGATTGGTGCCGGCCGGAGGCCGCGGACAGGTTACGGCAAACGCAGAGGAAGCCTGCCGCTGGCCCCATGAACCATTGGCAGGCTTCCTGCGGAACTGCCGAGTCGCCCCGGAGTTCTACCCCTTATTCATCCCTCATTGCTATTTGCTGACCCAGTGGTACCCGCTTTCGTTGTGCTCGGAGACGTCGATGCCTTCGATCTCGGTTTCGGCCGAGACGCGCCACGGGGCGATCTTGTCGATGACCGTGGCGATGACCCAGGTCATGGCCGCCGAGAAGAGGATCACGACGAGCAGCGTCATGAACTGCGCAAGCAGCTGGCTCAGTCCGCCGCCGTAGAACAGGCCTCCGGCGTTCTCCTCGGTGGGCAGTGCGAAGAAGCCCAGGTACAGGGTGCCGATGATTCCGGCGACCAGGTGGACACCGACCACGTCGAGCGAATCGTCGTAGCCAAGCTTCCACTTCAGGTTGACCGCCCAGGCGGCACCGGCACCGGCGATCAGTCCAAGCAGCAGGGCCGCCCAGGGAGACAGATCGGCGCAGGATGGCGTAATGGCAACCAAACCGGCGACCAGGCCGGAGGCGACGCCTACCGAGCTAGGGCGCTGTCCGCGCAGCTTCTCAACCAGAATCCAGCCAAGCACCGCCGCGGCCGGAGCACCCATGGTGTTGATCCAGATCAGCCCGGCCTGCTCAACGGTGGTGGCGGCACCGGCGTTGAAGCCGAACCAACCGAACCAGAGCAGTGCTGCGCCCAGCATCACCAGCGGGGTGTTATGCGGCTGCGGACGGTCGTGGAAGTTGTGGCGCTGTCCAAGCTTCAAAGCCAGGACAAGAGCTGCGATACCTGCGTTGGTGTGGACCACGGCGCCGCCGGCGAAGTCGATGGCTTCACCGAAGAGCTGGCCGAGAACGCCGTCCTCGGAGAGCAGCCCGCCGCCCCAGATCCAGAAGGCCACCGGCGCGTAGACCAGTGAGACCCACAGCGGCACGAAGAGCAGCCACGGGGCGAAACGGCTGCGGTCGGCGATCGCGCCGGAGATAATCGCCACCGAGATCAGTGCGAAGGTGCCGGAGAATCCGGCCGCGAGCAGCCCGCTGGGTTCGGTGTTCTGCATGGCGATGTCGCTGAACGGGTTGCCGATGACTCCGGCGATGGCCGGCTCCCCGGCCGAGAGCGAATAGCCCCAGAGAATCCAGACGATCGCGCTGAGCGCGGCCGCCGAGAAGCTCATCAGCATCATATTGACCACGCCGGTAGAGCGGGTCATTCCGCCGTAGAACAGGCCCAGTGCCGGTGTCATGAGTAGAACAAGCGCTGCGGCGATCATTATCCATAGGCTGGCTGTATCTAACTCCATGGGGTCCACATCTCCTCAAAGGTGTTAGGTGTATCGGTGAGTGAATCAAATGCTTTCAAGTACTAATTCTTGGCCACCGATATTTCGCGGGCCTCCACCTTTGGTTTCGGGGATGTGACATTTCACCGGTTAGCGTGACGGTTTGTTCTCTTCGGTGTTTCCGGCAGGTTTCGCAGTTCTTATGCGCGCAGTTCGGCCCGGCAGCCACGCGTGGCGGCTGCCGGGCCGAAGAACGAGTCCCTGGTGTGCTCAGAGCCGTTTGATCTTGACGATCTGGAACTGCGGGACGGTGGTGGAGCCGCCGATCTGCGTGTCGTAGCTCAGCGCGCCGGAGACCGTGGCGGTGAGCTGAACGATGTCATCTGCCAGCACATCATCGAGGATGGAGCAGTCGGTGATCCCGTCACCGGCCGTGAAGTATGAATTGTGCTCGAAATCGTACTTGCCCACATGTGCATGAGCGACGTTGGCCCGGAAGGAACACAGCCCGGTGGCCGCATCGAATTGCGTGACACGGGCATAGATGATGACGTTCTTATCCACATAGGAGTCCGGCTTCTTCACGATCTGCGCCAGTTCACGCTTGGAGATCTTCTTGGCCCTGTTGGCCTTCTCCTTTTCCGCCTTTTTCGCCGCTTCCTGCTTGGCTTTCTCCGCTTCCTTCTCGGCCTTTTCCTTGGCCTTGCGTTCTTCTTCGGCTTTCGCCTCGGCTTGGCGCTGCTCGTCGGCTTCACGCAGCTTCTCGGCTTCGGCTTCCGCGGTGTCCAGTTTGGCGGTGACGGTATCGAGCTGCGCTTGGAGTTCCTGCTTTTCGCTATCCAGCGCGGCGGAGGAAGCCTGAACCTCCTCAAATTGAGCCGCGGAGACTCCGCAGGCGGTCAGGGCAAACAGCAGGGCGAGGAAAATGGCCGGAACGGCCATGAACTTTTTCATTGTGATCCATTCCTTGGTGCGAGTCACCGGACGCCCCATGCGTCCAGTAACAGGCATCATCACACCGGCAACCGACAGTTAAGCGGTGCTTGGCATACTTGAATGATGGACCGAGATCTTTTCCTCCCAGATGCGCTGCAGGTCGCACCGAGGCTGCTCGGGGCGCTATTCTCGGTGGATTCGCCCGAGGGGACCGTGTCCCTGCGCATCACCGAGGTCGAAGCCTATATGGGGCTGGGCAGCGCCAGCCCCTATGATCCGGGCAGCCATTCCAGGGATCGGCGCACCGAGCGAAACTCTTCGATGCTCCTGAGCCCCGGGCACGCGTACGTGTATTTCAGCTACGGAATGCATTTTGCATTCAACTTCGTCTGCTCCCCGGCAGGCATAGCCTCGGGAGTGCTGCTCAGGGCAGGCGAGGTAGTCGAAGGCGCGGAACTGGCGCGAACCCGCCGGCGTGCGTGGAGAACCGGCACGGACATCAAGGATGCCCAGCTGGCCCGCGGTCCCGGGAATGCGGCCCAAGCCCTGGGAATTACGCACACCGAGCACGACGGCCGTGACCTATACGCCGCCCCGTTCCGGCTGAGCGATCCCCCGCAGCCTCCCGCCCAGATATCCACCGGGCTGCGGGTGGGCGTGGCGGGAATGGCCGGTGGTCCCGAATTCCCGTGGCGCTTCTGGCTGCCCGGGGAACCCAGCGTCTCCGCGTTCAGGCGCGGGCCGAATGCCCCGTCGCCGGCCGGGGGAAGTTCGCGCTGAGGCCAGGTCATTCGCCGGTGGCTTCGGCCTCCGGCGGCTTCGTGGACTTCTCTTGAGCCGGGGAGCTTGGCTCCTTCGATTCAGCTAGGTCCGGGGGCACCTTGGCGCTGGACTCCGGCAACTTGGGCAGCGTTGCGCTGGGGCCGAGCAGGGCGTCTGGGGACTGTTCCGGGGACTGGGTCGTCTTGGTGCTGGCGGACGGTGTGATGCTTGGCGTGGGTGAATTGCTCGGCGGCTGCGGCGCCGTTGGCGCCGTGCTGGGTTCGGGTGATTTGCTCGGCTTCGGCGTAGCCGAGGGCACCACGGTTGGCGATCCGCTGGGGCTTTCGCTCGGCTTCGGCGTAGCCGAGGGCACCACGGTTGGCGATCCGCTGGGGCTTTCGCTCGGCTCCGGCTCTTCGCTCGGGCTTGGCGAGGGCGAGGGAGACTTCGAAGGCGCCGGCGAAGGTTCGGACGTCGGAGATTTCGAGGGCTCTGCAGTAGGCGATGCCGAGGGCTTTTCCGTAGGTTTGGTCGATGGCTTTGCCGTTGGCGATGCCGAGGGCGCAGGTGTCTTCTTAGGTGTTGGGTCCGGGGCAGGTTCCGGCACCGCAGGAGTGTTGTCCTTCGGAACGACCACGTCCGGATTCTGCTCTTTCCTCGAAGGACGCTCCGGCTGGCCTTTGGGCGCGCTTCGCGCGTCCACCGTCAGCCGCGTCGAGTCAATCAGCGCCGGCCCCTGGCCGGGGATCCGCGGCAGATACAACCGTGGGTCACTCCAGCGTCCATTGACCAGCACCTCGAAGTGCACGTGGCAGCCGGTTGAATTGCCGGTGGTTCCGGACAAGGCGATCACCTCGCCTTGCTGCACCCGCTGCCCGACGGCAACCAGCAGCTTCGAATTGTGGCTGTAGCCGGTCTGCACGTTGTGCCCGTGGTCCAGTGTCACGCGCATCCCCGAATGCCCGGCCCAGCGCGAGACGCTCACGGTGCCCGACTCGCTGGCGTGCACCGGTGAGCCGCAGGCAATGGGATAGTCCTGTCCGATATGGATCTGGTGGCCCGCCCCCGTGGGGTTGGCGCGCCACCCGTAGGGGCTTGAGATGCGCCGGGTGGCCACCGGATGCATGAGCTGCAGGTTGCCCGGCAGCCGGCCCACGGAGCCCACCGTCCCGAGCAACAATGCCCGCTGCGCAGAGCTCTCCGAACCGCGTGGCGGGTTCTGGCCGATGGCCGCCGCGGGGACGGACGGCGCACCTTGCTCTTCCGGGGCCACTAGCGGCAGGTCCACGGGGCGCCCGTCGATGGCCAATTCCTTGCCCGCTCCCCCGAAGGCCGCCAGCGGCGCATACTCGCTGACCGCTATCGGGTAGCTCTCAAGGGTTCCGCCATCCAGCGCAGCCAGTGCCGCCGCGCTGGTTCCGGCGCGGTTTTCGGCCGGCAGCGCGAGCAGCGGCCAGGCCAGCGCGCCGGTGAGGGTGGCCGCGGACAGCGCGGAAACAGTCCAGAGCACCAACGATTTTCTTCGCTGGACAATTTTGCGCCTGGGCAAAAAGTGGGTTGCATGATGACGGCGATTCACAAAAATTCGGTCCCCCCAAAGCACGAATTCCTTGCAGGACTCAAGGGTATGCCCAATTCCGGAGGGAATCTAGATGCGCAGGGAGATCAGCGGCAACCGATCCAGCTCGTGCGAGGCGCGAAGCGCGGCTTCGCTAGTAGTTCCAGGTCCAGCCGCCGGTTTTCTCCGGGTCGTAAACCACCTGCCCGGAGGCATCGGGGACGTCCAGCACCAGCTTGCCGCGCACCTGGTCACCGGCTCCCACCGCGATATCCAGCGCACCGTTCACCTCGCAGGAGTAGGCGGCGATCGTGTCCACGTCGTAGGACACCGCACGGTTGGCCCCGGGCGAGGTGCCGAAGACCGAGGCGTCCAGCGGCATCAGCGCGATCTCTTCCGCGACGGCCTCCGCGGCCGAGGAGGCAAGGCTGGCGCTGACCTCGATCAGCAAGAAGGCACCGTTTTCCGGCGTGATCCTTTCCCCGTAGCCACGCAGGATGCACGAATCCAAAACCTCCGCGCTGTGCACGGTGATCTCGAATGAGGGCTGGGTTTGCCCCTCAACGGTCAGCTTCCCCGCTTCGCCCAGGGCCTTGACGACCTGGGCTTGGGAATCGACCATGACCTTTTCCCCGGTCTGCGGATCGGTTTTTGCCACATCGGCTAGCTGCTCCGCCAGCTCGTTTCCGGTCGTCTCGGCTTCGGCCGTGGAAGCGCATCCGCTCAGGCCCGCGGCGCCCAGCGCGATGAGTGCCGCCGCGGCGGTGAAAGCCAGTTTCTTGGGGGTCGCACGGTCAATCGTTGGGTTCTCCAGTTTCTGCCTCGCCGGGATGCTCATGAGTTGTCCGCCTGCGCCTAGGAACGCTTCAAGAAGTCGCCGGAGGAAATGTATCGGCCCGAATTCTTAACAACCTTCTCGGAAAAGGCAGTGGTCTTATAGGTCCAGGACTGCGAGCCATCGGCCATTCTGACGTTCTGCCGCGTGTACATGGGCCTGCCCTGGTAGCGCAGCTGGCTTTCATAGATATCCAGTTTCCTGAGCATGCCCGGTCCCCTGGCATCCGAATACTGGAACTGTTCGGCCACCACCGTCTTGGGTCCGTTGGTCAAGAACGTCCAGTTCCGATTCCAGAGCTGGTAGAGCGATGACCGGGAGAATCGCTGATTCATCGCCTTCTGCTGGAATCCACCCATGACGTTATAGGCGGATTGTCCCGTGCGCAGCGTCCCGTAGACCGCCACCGAGTACGGCCCATGCAATCGCAGGTTGTCCTTTTCCTTGATGAACCCGGAGAGCGAACCCACCTTGACCTTGACCCAGCCGCCCTCGGCCTTGTGGGTGACGGTGACCTTCATTCCCTTGTCGACACGGCCTGCGGATGCCGCCTTGAAGCTGGGATCCTTGAGCAGGGACAGCGATTTTGTGGTGAAGCGGGCATAGTCGGAAACATTGCTGACCGGCGGGAGCGAGCCTGCGGGTTTCTGGCGGTTGGTCACGTCGGTCCAGACCCATTTGCCGTTGACCTTGACCTCGTCGCGACGGTTTGCGGCGTTCCAGGTCGCCCACTGGACCTTGGTTCCGCGCCCGATGGTGCCGATCTTCTTGTCCCGCGTTTGATCCGCGCGGTCGTAGAGGTTCCCGTTCTTCTGTGCGTAGCGGTATTCGGTTCGCGGCGCCGTCCGGCTGGTGACCCCGGCCCAGGCCCAGCGGCCATTGAGCTTGATTTCGTCTCTGCGGGTCTTGGAATTCCATGCCCCGTACTGGACCTTGGTCCCGCGGCGGATGGTTCCGGTCACCTTGCCGCTGGCCGTGTAGACCGGACCGGTGCTTTGCGCATAGCGGTATTGCAAGGCCACTGGCCGGCGATCGGTCACCGCGGTCCAAACCCATTGGCCATCGACCAGGATTTCGTCGCGCCGGCTGCTGGCCGCCCAGCGGCGCACCTCGTATCTTTCGCCGAGGTGGATGCGCCCGAGGACCGTGGATTTCTTCGGATCCCAGTGCGAGTAAGTGGCTCCGCTTTGCTGCACGTAGCGATACTGCTTGGCCGCCGGGTTGCCGCGCAACAGGCTTTGAGGCTCCTGCTTGGCTTCGCCGCCAGTGTTCAGGTACCGGGTGGCAGACCAACCGGTCTTGGACCCCCAGGTGAGCTGGCTCCAGCGGCCTTGCACTTGGCCGGTGAGGCTCACGACGGTTCCCTTGTCCATGGTGCCCAGGGATGCGGAACTTATGTCGGGGCGCTCACGCAGTTTCAGATTGACCGTGGTGCTGGCCGCGCCGGCTTTCTTCCGGTCCGTCATCGGTGCTGCTTGCTCGGATTCCTGCCCGGTGACTTGAAGCTGTACGAAGTTGACCGGCACAAGACCATGAGCCGGCGGTGCAAGAGGCACCGCCAACGCGAGGAAGCCAACGATTGCCATGAATCGTTGGCCGAGATTAGGTTGCTTGCGCATTGGACAGCACTCTCCACCCATCGCCCACCAAGGAACTGTTTTTTCCAACTCTCGATTACCTACCGGAATCGGCCACGATCCCGAGCATAGATAGCCCGGCGATGCCCCGCAAGCTTTTTATCGATTGTTTGTAATTTGTTCATCCTTGCAAGCACTTCACTTGCCAAACTACTACGCGGCTGGCCGCGCAACGGGGCCGGTCTGCAGGGACCGGCGGGCAAGCACCGGGCGCGGCATAGCTGTGGGGCACGTTCCGTCCACGAAACGTGCCCCACAGCTTTATTCGATTGCTTGCCGCCGAACCGCACTGGCAAGGCCTTGGATTGGGTTTACCCTTGGGAGGAGGCGAACAGCTTGTCGTTGTCGAGCGCCGATTTCAGTCTCGCATCCAGTGGTTTGGCCAGGTGCGCGGCCATGGTCTGCGACAGATGCGAGTGATCCCAAAAGGCGATCACCCCGCCAACCACACCGTGGCACCTCTCCTCCCGGCAGAATTTGTCATTCATGCTCAGCGAGACGATATTCGGATCTTGCAGGGAATTCACCGCGTCAACCTGTGGATCCATGGGAATCCACTCTTCGGCCGCACCGCTGCATTCGCCCAGGCGCTGCTCATTTTCGGCCACGCAATCGGGCAGGTTATCCATGGTGCTTCCGGGGAATGGGGTATCGCGGATGACCGCGACCTGTGCGCCGGTATCTTCCCAATCGCGCAGGGTCTTTTCGAATGCTCTTTTCGCTGGCTCTGCGGACCCTTGAAGATCTTGCCCGAGCACCGGCAACGACTGCCGGCTCGATGAGATGACCAAGTCGTAGTCCTCTTTCTCGATCTCGCCGGTGACCCACCCGGCGTACTCGGTGCAGCCATCGATGGAAGCCTGCTCGTCATAGTCCTGCGGCTCGCCCATCACGGCGCAGCGGCTGATCAGGTAGGTGTCTAGCGCCCAACCGCGTTTTTCTGCAATGGACTTCACTGCGGGGACCCACTGTCCGGCATGCGAGTTGCCGACGAGAGCAACCTTAATTTTCCCTTCACCAAAGCTGCACACGGGACGCTCGGCGTAGTTGTCCCCTTGGCCGGCAAAGCAGTCGTCCTTGTAGATATCGGGCTTGTCCTCCTTGGCCATAATGGGGGCCGGAGCCAATTGCTGATATCTGTCGGGAATGCCCTTTTTCGCCACACAATCATCCGTCAGCCCGTTGGACGCAAAGCAATCGACACCGACTTGGGCGCTAACCCGCTTGACGGACGCGGAGATGTCCTTGGACTCCTCCATGATGGCGCCGCTCATCGAATAGAACGCGCCGGCGGCCAAGGCCAAGGTCGCGGAGCCCGCAAGCAAGAAGCGCGGGGCGCTGAATCGCTTCGATACCTCAATGAACTTGCGGAAGCGGACTTCCACGAGCTTCTGCGTGAGTACCGACAGCACCAAGGTCAGAGCCAGCGCTCCGAGCTGGGCCGCGATTCCAAAGTCCGCCACCACGTAGGGGGCAAGGATCAGGATCGGCCAGTGCCATAGGTAGATGGCGTAGGAATTATCGCCGAAGAACCCCATGAAGCGGTTCGCCAGCAACTTGTTCGGAGACCACTTGTGTGTCGAATGAGCGAGCAGCAGCAATGCGGTGCCAAGGACTGGAAGCAGTGCAATGTATCCGGGGAATGGCATCTCGCCGTCGAAGCTCAGCGCACTGAACACGATGGCCGCTAGCCCCACCCAGGTGGCCAGCAAGCTCAGCACATTGTTTTTTGCGGCATAGGCGCGCTTGCCCAATGCAGCGACCAACGCGCCGGCGGCAAATTCCCAGGCACGGGTGAAGGTCGAGAAATAGGCGGTGCCCGCATCAGTGGCCGTAGCGTACATGGAATACCCCAGCGACAAGGCGAAGATCAGGCCCACGCCGGCTAACGCAACGTTGCGCCGGTTCCAGCCGAAGCGCACGGCAGCCATGATCAGCGCGCCAATGAGAATCGGCCACACCAGATAGAACTGCTCTTCGCCCGAGAGGGACCAGAAGTGCTGGAAGGGGCTTGGCGAATCCGCCTCGGCGAGGTAGTCGACCTTGGAGGTCGCCAGATACCAGTTCTGGAAATAGAAGGTGGCCGCGATGGCCTGGAATCCCCAGTCCTGCCAGAGGGTGATCGGCGCCAGCAGCCAAACTCCGAGCAGGGCGCTGAGGATCACCAGAAATGAGGCGGGAAGCAGGCGCTTGACACGGCGCATCCAGAATTGCGCCACATCCTTGATGTTCTGCGGTGGACGTTTGATCAGGTGGGTGGTGATCAAAAATCCGGAGATCACAAAGAAGACGTCGACCCCGACAAATCCGCCGGGCAGGGCGGTGGGCCAGAAGTGGTAGAGCACCACGATTCCCACCGCGATAGCACGCAGTCCTTGGATATCCCCACGGAAAACCGCCGGTGTGGATTGTGGCGCGGACGCGACAGTCTTGGTTTGCTGCAGGCTCACGTGCGGCGGGATCCTTTGTCGGGGGATAGGTTCACAAGGCAAGGCGGGGCATGCACGGCTTGCCAACGTAGAAACGGCCTCGAATACTCGAGGCCTGCTTTTCATGTCTATCGATCTAAGCTGAACAAAGACTGAACAGTTACCTCATCTTAGCTTGACGCTGAGGTTGCTTGGCCTGCATCTATATATAAACTTCCCTACCCACCGTTGCATTCACGGCAATTGGTGTCCCGATGCATCGATCGCATTGTGACCCAACGCTCAGGAAACTTCGGTATTGGCAGGCACAAGGAATCGGCGGCGCGCGAGCGCGCTTGACGCCACGGGCATCCGTTGCTTGCTAGAAGCCCCAGGTCCAACCGCCGGTTTTCTCCGGATCGTAGATCACCTGGCCCGAGCTAAACGGCGAATCGAGCATCAGCTGCCCGGTGACCGTATCCCCGGCTCCGACCGCGATATCCAAGGCGTTGGGCACCTGACAAGAATAGGATGCAATGGTGTCCAGGTCATAGGTGATGTTCTCGTTCTCCCCCTGCGATACCCCGAAGACCGACGCGTCCAGTGGCATCAAGGCAATGTCCTCATCCACCGCGGCTGCCGCCGAGGCATCCAGGGTTGCGCTGATGTCGAGCAGCAGGAAGGTGCCGTTTTCAGGTTCGAGCCGTTGGCCGAACCCGCGAAGTTGGCAGCTGTCCAAGGCCTGCACCTTCGTGACGGTGATTTCAAACGACGGAGCTTGCTCGCCCTCGACGGTGAGTTTTCCAGCCTCGCCGAGTTTCTTGACCACCTGTGATTCGGAATCCACATAGACCTTCTCCCCGGTCTGCGGATCGGTAGCCGCGACATCGGCAATCCGGTGTTCGGCGGTATCGCTGGCCTGCGCCGGCAGGTCGTCATTGGCGTCGGCCATGAGCACCGCGCCGGTGACCGCGCCGGCGGCAAGCAATGCACCGGCGGTGAGCCCGAAGGCCCGTTTGTTCGTGTTCATGGTGCGGCCTTTCCGCTTGAGCCGCCAGCGGGCGGCAGGGTGATGATCCTGGCTAGGAGCGCTTGAGGAAATCGCCGGAGGAAATATACCGGCCCGAGTCCTTCACGACCTTCTCGGATTCACTCGTGGTCTTATAGGTCCAGGACTGCGACCCGTCTGTCATGCCGACCCGCTGCCTGGTATACATCGGCTTGCCGTTGTACTTCAGTTGGCTCTCGTAGATGTCCAGCTTCCGCAGCATCTCTGGCCCGCGCGAGTCGGAGTATTGGAACTGTTCGTTGACCACCGTTCCACTGCCGTTGGTCAGGAACGTCCAGTTGGCGTTCCACAGTTGATACAGCGAAGAACGCGCAAAGCGCTGATCCATCACCTTCTGCTGGAATCCCGCCATCAGATTGTAGGCCGACTGCCCGGTACGCAGCGTGCCGTACACGGCAATCGAGTACGGTCCATCCTGGCGGAGGTCATAGGATTCTTTGACGTAGCCGGTGCGGCTGCCGTAGTTGACCCTGACCCAACCTCCTTCGGCCTTGCCGGTGATCGTGACCTTATCCCCCTTTTTCAGGGTAGTCAGGATGCTGTCATACGGGTCGCTGCGCGGGGTCTTGCGCAAGGGAGCATTCTTGGAGCCAAAACGTCCGTAGGGTGAAACGGAAACGGTATCCGGGATATAGCCGGGAGGCTTCATGCGGTTGGTGACCCCGGTCCAGACCCAGCGTCCGTTGTGCAGGATCTCGTCCCGGCGGTTTGCCGAGCTCCAGGCGCCCCAACGCACCTTGGTGCCGCGCGAGATGGTTCCGACTTTGGTGTCGCTGGATTTATCGGCCTTGTTGTAGGTGCTTCCATTTTCCTGTGCGTAGCGGTACTGCGGTGAGACATAGGGCCTGTCGGTCACCGAACTCCAAACCCATTTGCCGCCGACCAGGATTTCATCGCGCCGATTTGCGGAGTCCCAGCGCCGATACTCGTATTTTTCGGAGTGGTGGATGCGACCGACGACCTTCGAGTTGCTCTTGTCCTGGTGGGAGTAGATGGGGCCGCTCTTGTAGACGTAGCGGTACGCTTTGGCGGGGCGCACCTTGGTGACCTTGGATGATGGCACCCAGCCGTAGTAGTAGGCCGTTTTGATTTGGGACCACGAACCGCTGACGTTGAGCAGGCTGACCTGGGTGCGGAAATTAACCCCGCCAATAGCACGGTTGTCATTTGTTTCCGCGAAGATCTGGGTGAATGAGGTCATGTACCGCACCGATTCGTCCTTGGTATAGGTGCGTGTTTCCAGATATTGGCTGGCAGCCCATCCGGTCCTGGATCCCCACTTCAACTGGCTCCACGTACCGTCCGTAGTGCCGGTCAGCGTGACGACCGTTCCCTTGCTCATCACCCCGTAGGAGGTGGAATTCGTGGTCGGCTGGGAGCGCAGGTTCAGGTTGACCGTGGTTCGTGTCTCGGTGACTCGTTTAATGTATTTGGATGGTGGCGCATTTTCGGGGTCAAAGGCACCGGTCGCTACGCGAATATTCTGTGCTTCGGGCCCAGAATTCGTTGGAGCGGCGGCAGCCGGTGCGGTCAACCCGAAGGCCAGCATGGCGCACAATGTCACCCACACCGTCAGCGCGTTGCGGGGTTTTAGATGTTCAGGTGCCATGAAATGTCC
Source organism: Glutamicibacter sp. AOP38-B1-38 (assembly GCF_052377485.1). NCBI lineage: Bacteria > Bacillati > Actinomycetota > Actinomycetes > Micrococcales > Micrococcaceae > Glutamicibacter > Glutamicibacter sp. AOP38-B1-38. The sequence goes on from NZ_JBQSWU010000011.1 coordinate 117,066, forward strand.
CTCTGATCCCCGCGCCATTGCGGGAGTCCAAGTTATCCGGCTGCGCCAGCTTAGGTCGCACCGGACCTGTGGCCTTCGATGATAGGCCTCTGCGGGCGTTAGTACAACACTTATAGCTTTAAGTTCTTATTGAAGAGGCCAAAGCCGGTTAATGCAAAAGGCACCTGGCGCTGCACCGAAGTACAGGGCCAGGTGCCTCTTGCCGGCTTTCGAAGATTAGTCTTCGAGCAATGCGTCCACGAATGCTTCCGGATCAAAGGGCGCCAGATCATCCGGGCCCTCACCCAGACCCACGAGCTTCACCGGAACACCGAGCTGGCGCTGGATGGCCACGACGATGCCGCCCTTGGCGGTGCCGTCAAGCTTGGTCAGCACGATGCCGTTGACGTTGACGACCTCGGAGAACACCTTGGCCTGGGCCAAGCCGTTCTGGCCGGTGGTGGCGTCCAAGACGAGCAGCACCTCATCGATGGTTGCCTTCTTTTCGACCACGCGCTTGATCTTGCCAAGCTCGTCCATCAGGCCGACCTTGTTCTGCAGGCGCCCGGCGGTGTCGATCATGACGATGTCGACTTCCTGGTCGATGCCGGCCGAGACCGCTTCGAAGGCTACGGATGCCGGATCCGCGCCGTCGATCTCCGAACGCACGGTGGGCACGCCCACCCGGTCACCCCAGGTAGCCAGCTGCTCTGCGGCTGCGGCACGGAAGGTATCCGCCGCTCCGAGCAGAACGTCCTTGTCCTCGGCAACCAGCACGCGGGCGAGCTTGCCGATGGTGGTCGTCTTGCCGACACCGTTGACGCCAACCACCATGATGATGCTTGGACGGTCCGGATGCGGGGCAGGCAGGTAGCTGCGGTCCAGAGAGGGGTCCACCAGCTTGAGCAGCTCTTCACGGAGCATTGCCTTCACCCGCTGCGGGTCGCGGCTGCCTTCAACCTTCACTCGCTCGCGCAGGGCGTCCACGAGTTCGAGGGCTGGTTCGGTGCCGAGATCCGCCAGCAGCAGGGTCTCTTCAATCTCTTCCCAGACGTCCTCATCAATCGAGTCCTGGCTGAGCAGGGCCAGCAGGCCCTTGGAGAACATGTTGTTCGACTTGGTCAGGCGAGCGCGCAAGCGCGCCAGACGTCCCTGCACCGGCTCCGGAACATCCAGTGCCCGGGCGGCGGGAGCCGCCGGCTCAACGGGAGGTTCTTCGGTCAGTACTGCGCCAGCCGGGCTCTGCCCCTCTGCCGGGGTATCGCCTGGCTCGGCTGAGGACGCGCTGGTTGGCGTATCGTCTGCGTCGCGCTCGGAAGTGTACGGAGTCTTGGGCTTGCGCCCCTTGGCCACGAACGCGATGACACCAATGGCCACCACGGCGATGACCGCGACAATGATAATGGTAAATAATAGCTGATCGGTCACGAGTGAAATTCTCTCACAGTCTTGCCAAGCCGATGCGCTTCGGGCCCGCACGAGTCTTCGGTCACCAGTTGAACGCCGGCTCGCCAAGACGTCATAGACTTGCTGTGGCCTTACCGCCAGCAGTTTTCATTGTCCTCAAGAAAGGTCTCGCCACGCTGTCGTGATGACAGTTTGGAACCGGTCACCATGCCACGTCTACGTTCGTCTAAGCCACGTCCGCCAATCCCCCGTGAAATCGGGATCCTCTTGGTCGCAGCCTTCATCATTGCCCTGGGCTTTGGGCTCATTGCACCGATCTTGCCGCAGTATGCGGTGAGCTTTGATGTCGGCGCAGCCGCCGCCAGCGTGATCGTCAGCATCTTTGCCTTTACCCGGCTGATCTTCGCACCGGTCGCGGGCGTGCTGGTGGGCAAGCTGGGCGAACCGCGCATCTATGTCACCGGCGTGCTGCTGGTTGCGGTCTCCACGCTGCTGTGCGCGGTAGTCCAGGATTACACGCAGCTGCTGATCGCGCGTGGGCTCGGCGGCTTCGGCTCCACCATGTTCACCATCTCGGCGATGGCGCTCATTGCCCGTCTGGCACCGCAGGAATCGCGCGGCCGGATCTCCGGCATGTATGCCGGTTCTTTCTTGCTCGGCAACGTCATTGGCCCGGTGCTGGGCAGCCTCTTGGCCCCCTTTGGCATGCGCATCCCCTTCGTCATCTACGGCACCGCCCTGGTGATCGCCGCGGCCGTCGTCTATTTCGCGCTGGGACGCCGGCGTGATCTGGACAAGGATCCGGCCAGGAACGGCGCCGCCTCGGCGGTGGAGGTGGTCACCACCCGCGAAGCGCTGAGCTCTCCGGCCTACCGGGCGGCCCTGGCCTCGGGCTTCAGCTATGGATGGCTGGCTTTTGGCATTCGCACCAGCATGATTCCGCTCTTCGCGCTGGCGGTCTTCGGCGAGGACCTCGGCCCGAAGGTCGCCGGCATCTCGCTGGCCATCTTTGCCGTCGGCAACGGAATCGCGCTGACCTTCTCGGGCAAGCTCACGGATCGAATCGGTCGAAAAATCCCGATCCTGGTGGGCATGACGGTGCTGCTCGGTTCCATTGTGGCCATGGGCTACTTCACCTCGCTGGCCGGGTTCATCATCCTTTCGGTCTTGGCCGGTTTTGGCGGCGGCATCTTGGGCCCAGCCCAGCAGGCGGCCGTGGCAGATGTCATTGGCTCGGGACGCAACGGCGGCAAGGCACTGGCCGGATTCCAGATGTTCACGGACCTCGGAGCCATTATCGGCCCGCTGATCGCCGGGGCCATGGCGGACGCCATCAGCTACCAGGTGGCGTTGAGCGCCTCGGGAGCCGCTTGCCTCATCGGCGTGGTCGCGTGGCTGCTGGTTCCCAAAACCATTCGCCCGGTGGCCGTCGATACGGAGAACGCAAATCAAGGCAAATAACTGATGTTTCCCGTTTCCGCACGCGGAACAGGGCGACTTTTGTTTGCCGATTTTATAGACTGGGGGGAATCACCGCTTACGCACTCGCATTCCCTACAGGAGTCTTTATGCCTGAACACCGTTGGGCAGGCTCACGCCTGCTTGCATTATCCCTAGGGGCGGCACTGGTTTTGCCGCTGGCCGCCACAGCACCAGCCGTGGCTCAACCTGCCGCAGAAACCGCCCCTGCCATATCGCCCTCCCCCACGCCCTCGCCGAGCGTCTCCGCTAAGCCGGCGAGCACCGAATCTTCGGAGCCAGCGAGCACCCCGAGCCTTGCCGGGTCCGCGGCCAAGGCCATCGAAGACGGTTTGGCCAGAAGCACCGAGCTTTCGGCCGAAGAACGTATTTCGCTGGCCGACCTTGCCCTGGCTAGCCTCGGCGAAGATTTCATCGACGCGAGGATGGGCCAGGGCCAGAAGCGTATCGATGAGTCTGGCGATCCAACCGCTCCGACGCTGGCAGAGCTCGCCGACCTAGCGCAAGAGGTCGCCGACGAAACCGGGCAGAAGGAAGAGCTGGACCTCGCGGTGCCGGGGTCGCTCGAAGAACTGCGCACCTGGCGCCCGCCGGGAACGTTGGGAATCGATGTCTCCCACCACCAAGGGACCGTCGACTGGACGCAGGCCTATAAGAATGGTGCGCGCTTCGGCTACATCAAGGCCACCCAGTCATGGCCTTCCTCCCTCTTCAAAGACCCAAAGTTCAATGCGAACTATGCCGCTTCGCGCAACGCAGGAGTCATCCGCGGCGCCTACCACTTCGCCATGCCGGCCCACTCTTCCGGCGCAGCCCAAGCCAAGGAGTTCCTGGCCAATGGTGGCGGATGGTCTGCCGACGGCAAGACCATGCCTCCATTGCTGGACATCGAATGGAACCCGTACTCGGCCAAGGCCTACCCGCAGGGCAAGGGCGATATGTGCTACGGCATGACTCCGGCCCAGACGGTGAACTGGATCAAGAGCTTTGGCAGCACCATCAAGGCGAGCACCGGACGCCTGCCGATGATCTACACCGCCCAGTCCTGGTGGGATAAATGCACCGGCGATTCCGAGGCCTTCAAGTCCTGGCCGCTGCACGTCTCAGTGTTCCCGACTTCAGATACCTCGACCAAGAATCCACGCGAACTTCCCGAAGGATGGAAGACCTTCAACGTATGGCAGTATTCGTCAAACTCAAACCTTATTGGTAATTCAAAGAATGTTGATGCCAATGTGTGGAACGGCAACCTGACTTCGCTGAAGGATTTCGCGAAGAATACGCGCAGCACCCCATACAAGATGGTGACCTCTTACTTGGGCGATATGGACGTCTGGCCCACCCGGTTGGATCCCGTACGACTTTACGGACAGCGCTGGTTTGATACTCCGGTGGCGATTTCCAAGCGCACCTTCCCTTCTTCGGCTTCCACCGTGGTGATCACCTCCGGTGAACGCTTCCCCGACGCCCTTGCCGGTTCGCCCCTTGCCTCGTTGAAAAATGCGCCGCTGCTCTTGACGCAGAAGAATTCTTTGCCCTCTTCAGTGGCCGCCGAACTGAAGCGGCTGAAGCCAAAGAACATCATTGTCTTGGGCGGTCCGATTGCCATCAGCGATAGCACCGTCAAGAAGATTAAAGCCTATGGCCCAGTGACCCGAATATGGGGCAACAATCTCTACGACACCAGCGCCCTGATTTCCAAGAATTGGAAGACTTCGAACCAGGTGTTCCTGGCAACCGGCGAGCGATTCGAAGACGCGATGTCGCTGGCAGCCGTAGCTTCCGGACGCGAGGCTCCGATGCTGCTGACCAAGAAGGCCGCGGTTCCGGCGGCAACCATTCGCGAGCTCAAGCGTCTGAAGCCAACTCGCGTGTATCTGGCCGGCGGACCGCTCGCCATTTCCGCGAAGGCCGAACGCCAGGTACGCAATGCGGTTCCCAACGCGAAGGTGATTCGCTATGAGGGGGCCACGCGCTATGACACCAGTGCGCTGATTGCCAAGACCTTCTGGCCCAAGGGTTCACAGCGTCAGTTTGTGGCCACGGCCGACGATTTCCGTGACGGGCTCACCGGCGCCGTGATTGCTTCTTACAATGATGCGCCCTTGTTGCTGACTAAGAAGAGCTGCATGCCGTCTTCGGTGGCCAGCGCCATGCGGTCCATGAAGGGCTGGACCAATGTCTTGCTCGGTGGCCCGGTGGTGCTGGACGAGACCGTGGCCTATAAGAAAAATGGCCAGCAGAATATCTGCTGACCATTCTAGCTAGGCAGGACCGAGAGGCCCGGCGGGCGTTAGCCCCGCTGGGCCTTTCGTGTATCCACGCTCAAATATCCGTAGGCGGTGCGGTAGACCCGCACACCGGCATGGACCACCTCTCCGGCTTCCTCCGGGAGGGTGATCCGGCGGCGGTCCTGCTCGGAGTAGTGCACGAGTGCATTGCCCAAGCGCGGAATCTGCGCGATCAACGCGTGGTGCGCGAACTTAGCGACGTACGTGTGGGAATCGGCGGCCACCAGTTCGGCTTGCACGGAATTCTTCGACTCGCGGTCTTCGAATAGCAGGGCCTTGGGTACCGGGGCTCCGGCCGGTGAGGTCAACACGACTTCGAGAGTCGAATCGGCGGCGCGGATCTTCTCCACCACCGGGTTGGCGGCGGCCTCGATTTCCCCGGTGGCCAGGCGTTCCAGGGCTGCCAGGTCTCCGCGGGCAATGAGCTCGACCTTGACCAGCCGGGCAGGATTGAACACCGCCTCGCGGTCGGTGGCAATGAATTCGTTGAGGTATTTCCGGTGATGATCCACCCAGGCCTGGCGTGCCTCGGGCGTGTATTTCATGAAGCGCCGCCCTTCGTAGAAGGAGAGGGCCTTGCGTGTGAATAGTCCTGCCAGCAGGCGCCGGGTATAGGCCGCATCCTGCTGGGTGTGGTTGCGTACGGTCCGGGCAATGTGGCTAAGCGAAGCGACGTAGCCGGCCGGGTCGATTTTCCCTACGCTGATATTCTGCCCATCGGAGCGCAGCCGAATCTCGTAGTAGTCGTAGTCGGCGAGGATGCTGATGCGTTCGGCCGCTACGTAGGCCTGGACCATTGCCATGCCGTCTTCCAGGCGCACCTTGTCTTCGCGGAAACGTATCTGGTGCTGCTCGATGAGCTGGCGGCGAATCATCTTTTGCGGGGACAAAGAGGCCAGCACGAATTCGAGGGAGACCTCCGGACGCGTCTTGGCGAAGAATCCTTGTTGGACGCGGCGCCCGCCGATTCCGACCATCCGCGGTATGAGGATGTCGAGGTCATGGGTGGTGGCGTAGCTGGTCATCCTCCGCAGGGCTTCGGAGCCCAGACGGTCATCGGCGTCGCAGAAGAATACGTAGTCGCCCCGGGCATGGTCGATGCCGACGTTTCGCGGCTTGCCGGGCCAGCCGCTGTTTTCCTGATGGATGATTCGGAAGTTGGCGTTCCGCTTGGCGTAGATATCAAGAATTTCATCACCGAAGTCCGTGGATCCATCGTTCACTGCGATGACTTCGAACTTCTCGGCTGCCAGATCCTGGGTTTCCAGCGAATTCAGCAGCTCGGTGAGGTAGGGCATCGAATTGTAGACCGGGATGATCACGCTGATCAGCGGCGCCGTGCCGGGTTGTGCTTCCAGACCAGCGTTTTTCGAACCGGGCGCAGCCGTAGGAACAACGGTTTTATCCCGTTTACGATTACTGAACAATGCCATGGAACACCCGCATAATCATTTGTCACTGAATTCGACCAGATGGCCTATGGCCAGTATATCGACAGACGTGAAATAGATGCTAAACGGCCTGGGTCCGGGCCATCTTCTGGCTGATTACCGTGGAGACTCCGTCACCGCGCATGGTCACCCCGTAGAGCGCGTCGGCAACTTCCATGGTCTTCTTCTGGTGCGTAATGACAATGAGCTGGGAAGCTTCCCGGAGCTCCTCGAAGACGGTGATCAGGCGCCCCAGATTCACGTCATCGAGTGCGGCCTCAACCTCGTCCATCACATAGAACGGCGAGGGGCGCGCCTTGAAGATCGCCACCAGCAGCGCGACGGCGGTCAGCGAGCGTTCGCCGCCGGAGAGCAGGGAGAGCCGCTTGATCTTCTTGCCCGCGGGGCGCGCCTCGACCTCGATACCGGTGGTGAGCATGTGCTCCGGGTCGGTGAGCACCAGCTGGCCCTCTCCCCCGGGAAACAGACGCTCGAAGATTCTTTTGAACTGCACCGCGGTGTCGTCATAGGCCTCGGTGAAGACGCGTTCCACATGTGCATCTACATCCTTGATGATCTGCTGCAGATCGCTTCGCGACTTCTTCAGATCCTCCAGCTGTCCGCTGAGGAATTTATGCCGCTCTTCAAGTGCCGCAAATTCCTCCAGCGCCAGCGGGTTGACCTTGCCCAGGGCCGCGAGGTCCCGCACGGCCTTTTTCAGCCGCTTTTCCTGCTCCGCCCGGTCAAAGGGCTTGGTCCCGAGGAGATTACCTTCTTCATCCACGTTTTGGCGAAGCTCGGCCCATTTGTCATCAGGATCCGCTTCTTCGGGAATCAGCTGGTCCGGGCCGAAGTGTGCGATCAGGTGATCCGGGGAGAGCCCCAGATCTTCCAAGGACTTGCTCTCCAGGGCCTCGATGCGCATGCGAAGTTCGGCGCGCGCCATTTCGTCGCGGTGCACCGCGTCGGAAAGGCGGGCGAGTTCCGCGGTCAATTGCTCGGCTTCGGCCCGCTGGCTGGCGAGCAGCTGGTCCAGCTCATGCTGCTTGCCGGTCAGCTCTTCGCGTTCCTGGGCCGCCAGGCCCACCGAAACCTCGATGAACCGCAAGACGCGTTCGGCAGCTTGTGCCACGCGTTGCGCATTGGCCGCTTGCGCCCGGCGTTCCTCGGCACGGCGGGCGGCCACCTCGCGGTGGGTACGCTCGGCTGCGGCGGTCCGGCGCAGCCCCTCCACGCGCGAGCGCAGGGCGCTGACGCGTTCCTCGCTGCTGCGCAGGGCAAGGCGCGCTTCCAGTTCGCGCTGGCGGGCCGAGGAGGCGGCATCTGCCAAGGCTGCCCGCCCGGCATCATCTACGGCGTCTTCCTCTTGGTCTTCGGAAGCCATCTCCATGCGTTCGGTGATCTCTTCCAAGGACTCTTGCTCGAGTTCAAGCTTTTCCCGGGTCGCCAGAACCCGCTCGTGCAAGGTGTCCTTGTCGGTGCGTGCGGTGCGAAGCTTCTGCCCCAGCTTGGCCAGGTAGCTGGAGATCTCATCGATGCTGGCATCCGACTCGGCCAGCGCACCTTGGGCGTCCTCGTAAGCCAGTTGCGCCTCGGAGAGCACCGGGGCCCGGGCTGCAAGGCTGGCTTCGCAGGCTTCCAGCTCTCGCTGTGCGGTGGCCAGTTCGGAGGCCGTCTGCTCCACCAGGGCCTGTTGGGCAATGAGTGATGCCCCGGCCGAGTCCCCCACGGAGCTTCGCAACGCGGAGACCGTGGTGCCTTCCAGGGTGGTGAACTGAGCGCGTGGGTCGATCTGCAGCAGCGCTGCGGCTTCGGTGAGATCCTCCACGACGTAGTGGTGCGCAAAGAGCGCGTCCAGAAGATTGCCGATCTCCGGTCCCGCAGCGACGACGTCCCGGGCGGCAATCGCGGCAGATACTGGCGTCTGGGTGCTTGATTGAGTTGCCGAGGCATGGACAAAGCTCGCATGCGTGGCTTCGTCCGAGCCGATGGCCTCAAGCAGTTGCAGCGCCGACTCTTGATCCCGGGTGACCAAGGATTCTGCCGATTCGCGAAGGATTGCAGAAATTGCCTGCTCATATCCGGGAGTCACGGAAATAAGCTCGCCGAGGCGGCCCAAGATCGCCTCTGGCTCCCGCTGGATGATCCTTTCGGAATGATCGTCGCGTTTGGTGTTGAGCTGCAACGCATCAAGGCGGGCCTTCAGTCCGGAAATCTGGACCGACAGTGCGCGTTCCTGCGCGGCGGCTTCGGACTGTGCGCTGGTGTGCAGGGAGTAGTCCTTTTCTGCACGGTCGAATTCGTCGTTCAACGCGGATTCCCTGGCCAGTCGATGCTCCAGTTCCACCGACAGCTCGGCGTGCGACTTCGCGTCCGCGTCGAGATCCGCGTCAAAGGAGCGCAGCCCGTCTTCCAGGCGCGCAATCTCTGCACGCGTGACATCCACACGGCTGCGCGCCGAGGCGACTTGGGAGGCCAGGCGCGACATGCCTTCGCGGCGGTCGGCGGCCGCGCGCAGCAGCGCGGCCATCCGCTGCTGTTCGGCCCGCGATTGCTCCTCGGCCAGTTCCTTGGCTTCGATTGTCTCGGCGAGTATTTCGTGCCGGTCTTCCACCGATTCCTCGAGCTCTGCCAGCTCTTCGGCTAAGCGCTCCGCTTGGGATTCCAGCCGGTCCGGGTCGCGGCTTGAATCAAAGTGCGCTTGGTTGCCTTCCAACAGCTTCCCGCGTTCACGTGCTAAGGCGGCCAGGGACCGGAATCGCTCGGACTGGGTAGTCAGCGCCACCCATGAATCGTTGATCAGGCCGAGCCGTGGCGCCAGCAGCTCCATTTCGCCAGCCAGCTTGGCCACATGCTTCTTCACATGTTCCAGCTTGAAGTTGGTTTCTTGCTGGCGAGCTTGGATCTTGGTCTCGTCATCAATGTCCTGAGCCAACTTGTTATTCAGCGACACCAGGTCATCGGCGAGAAGCCTGGCTTTGGCATCACGCACATCGAGCTGCACGCTCTGCGCGCGGCGCGCAATTTTTGCTTGGCGTCCCAGCGGCGCCAGCTGCCGGCGCACCTCCGAATTGAGGTCTTCGAGACGGTCCAGGTTGCCCTGCATGCCCTGGAGCTTGCGGAGGGTCTTCTCCTTGCGCCTGCGGTGCTTGAGCACGCCCGCGGCTTCTTCGATGAAGCCGCGGCGGTCTTCTGCCGTGGCGTGCAAGATTCTGTCCAGCTGGCCCTGGCCGACAATGACGTGCATTTCGCGGCCCAGGCCGGAATCCGAGAGCAGTTCCTGGATATCCAGGAGCCTGCATGAAGAGCCATTGATGGCATACTCGGATCCACCGGCGCGGAAGAGGGTTCGCGAAATGGTGACTTCCGCATAATCGATGGGAAGCTTGCCGTCAGCGTTATCGATGGTCAGCGACACATGGGCGCGGCCCAATGGGGCACGTCCGGAGGTGCCTGCGAAGATGACATCTTCCATCTTGCCGCCGCGCAGGGTCTTGGCCCCTTGCTCCCCCATCACCCAAGCCAGCGCATCCACCACATTGGACTTGCCTGAACCGTTGGGGCCGACCACGGCGGTGACTCCGGGCTCGAATTCAAAGGTGGTTGCCGAGGCAAAAGACTTGAATCCGCGAACGGTGAGAGTCTTCAAATGCACGGCGTAAAGTTCCTATGTTTGGTGTTGTGTCGCTATGGTTGGCTAGGGTAATCCATCCAATCCTTGCTCGTAATTCTAGCGAAGCGATGCCTCGATTGGGTGTTTCCCGCTCGCTTTCACCAGAACGAACATTGAGGGATTGGTCAAATCATGAGCGTCTTAGCCGAGATCGAACAATGGCCGGTAGATAACGCGGTATCGGTCGTGGTCAACGAAGACGGTGCGATATCCGACCAGCACGGCGACGTTCAGCGCGTTTATCCATTGGCCTCCGTCACGAAACTCCTGAGCACCTATGCGTTCCTCATCGCTCTGGAAGAGGAGGCGATGACTTTAGAAGATCCAGCGGGTCCCGAGGGTTCCACGGTTCACCATCTGCTGACGCACACGGCCGGCTACGACTTCGACTCGACGACCATCCGTTTTGCCGTGGGAACCAAGCGAGGCTATTCGAACACCGGGTTTGAGGTTTTGGCTGAGCACCTGGAACGCGAAACTGGCATGAGCATGTCGGAGTACGCCCGAGAAGCGGTCTTCACGCCACTTGGAATGAGAGATACGGAGATTGCCGGAAGCTGCGCCAAGGACGGCAGGTCCACCGCGTCCGATCTTGCATTGTTCGCAGCAGAATTGCTCAATCCAACGTTGCTGGCTCCGCAGACCATGGGCGATGCGACCAGCGTCCATTTCGAAAACCTGGCAGGCATCCTGCCCGGCTATGGAAGGCAGAATCCGAATGATTGGGGTTTGGGCTTCGAAATCCGCTCCACCAAAAATCCGCACTGGACCGGCCCAAGCCACCCGGCAACGACCTTTGGACACTTCGGACAATCAGGTACGTTCCTGTGGGTTGATCCAGAGAATCGGCTTGCTTGCGTGACTTTGACCGATAAACCGTTCGGACAATGGGCCGTGGACGCATGGGCACCTTACAACGAGCAGGTACTCATCGAGTTCACTTAGGCGGTCCTAATTTGCGGCGAATCGGTTTAAACCTGCCCATCAGGAGTCGAATTACCAAGGAAAAGACTCATATAAATTCAATAAAGTTCTCAAATGAACCCGATGCGTTGGTTCACGGTTGATCAACCGCCGAACGCCTTCTGGGTTGACCTTCTTGATAATTCAGTATCTGAAATCTCAGCTATTAGAGATGTGCCGAGATTACACACTTAGCCGGACTGCGGGTACCATCAAGCCATATTTGGCACTGAACCGGCTGGTTTCCAAGCGCGAGATAATTCAGCTCGACGGGCCGAATATGCGCCGGTATGAGTATGCGGGAGCGCAAAGGAACGGCGGGCAGAGGTAAGTGTTAGCGCCAGTGCGTGGATTTCGGAGTGCTATCCGGTCCGCGCGCTACTGCTACCGTTTCGATACACTCGTGCTACCAAATACGTCTGCTAAACACTGTGTTTAGCAGATTGATTCGGTAGCGGGTGCGCGACGAAACGGTCTGTAATCTCGTCACATCGTAGACACCAAATCTCATCACTTCGTGGACAGCTAAAGGGCCGACGAGACTTTGGTGTTATGCGTTAACCTGGAATTACGCGATCGGGTGAAGGCCATGGGCGAGAGTTGAAATTACCTTTCACCGTTACTCAAATCATTGAGCATCAAGATGGATTTCAATAAATTCAATAGAGATGATCCTATTTTAGGAACCACAGCATTGCTGCGTAAAGATTAGATGCTTGTCGCAAGTGTACTCGATGAGTTGGTTCACGGTTCATCGTTAGATTCACCATAAGTGGATTAAAAGATTCTGAAATTTCATTTATGCCCACTTCAGCTACCAATTCTTTCAGCCCTGCCCTAACATCGCCATGTTGAGCCACAAGTCGTGGAGCAGTACGTAGTTCCTTCCCGAGAAGAACGTCTGATTCGCTGGGACTCTTGAAAATTGAACGGCTACCTCGTTGCGGAAACTCTTTACCTGGAAAATTGATCATTCGAGGATAGACGGAAGACTCATGCTTGAAATCCTGAGGAACAACTTTTCCTCTTACACGTTCATAATCCGGCTTGATTCGGGGCGAATCGAAAGGAAGACCCATTAAACTGGACTCAAAGAGATTCATCAAGTCAAAAAGTGGCACGTTAGAATTCTTTTCTTCAGAAGACCCGCGTAGACCTAGGCCCAGAAGAAATGGTGAGTACAGCGGATCAAATCGCGCAATAAATGGGGATAAAGATCGCGTAGTTTCACCAACAAAATATCTATTTTTGCCGAGAAAATAAGCTGCATCTAACGAAGACTCTGCAGGAACATTCAGAGTTCTTCCCTGCTCAACCAGAGCCTCCAACGAATCTAACGCGTAGTCATAAACAGATTCTGAAACTAGCCGCCGAGTTGGAAAGCTTCCAAATGATGCTTTACCAAACAACCTTTCAAGAGCAGATTTATAATTACCATCAAATACATTTCCTTTGTCGAACGCGCTCCGAAGAAACTCGCCATAGCCGCCCGACAAGACTAGATCATCACCGTATTCGAGCATGGGATGTGCGGGACCCGAAATGATCCCAGCAGTTTCAGTAAACGGGAGCGAGAGAAGCTCTTCAAACGTGTTGGGCTGGGAAGCAGATAGTAGGCCACTATGATCAGTCATTCCTAAATCGAAATGAGCGCATAGCTGTCTAGCAATAACTTTATCAGGTTCATTAACGTTTCCAGAACAATAGTACGCGAATTTATTAGCATTTCCTGAGCTTAAAAGTGCTCCCAGAACCAACCGCGAATCGAGACCACCCGTTAATTGTGAAATCCTAACGCTCGAATCATGCGACAAGGATGCCTCGATATTTGTTACGACATCTTCAGCAGCTTTAGAAAGGAGTTGCTCGTACGAAAGATCAGCAAAACTCAAATCCGAGTAATTTCTATACTCGAATTCTCGAATTCCGTCAGCTTTTACCGAAAGGTACCTATACGGCGACAAAGTCCTTATCCCGCTGTAGCTAGATTCGCCAAGACCTCCCGAGCTGCTAGCTACATACAGGGCAGCATAAGTTAGATCTTTCTTAAGCGTGACACCGTTCGACAGCAGGCTATCACGCAAGGACGCCAGGTCCGAAGATACTGCAAAACAATCCTCGGATTCATATATGTGGACAATGGATGACCCAAATGGGTCACTAAAGATCAGGATTTCTTGAGAAGCCGGATTAAGCAGATAAACAGTTAAAGAACCACGTATACTCGCTCCAATTTCTTCGTAGCTAAGTTTTGATTGATCGATTATATTCTGGGCATGAATTACTTCGCTTACCCAAGAACCATTGATGACACCATTACCGTGGACGGCAATAACTTTCGGTCGACTGCCCGCCAGCTTTGCTGACATATTCGTTATTTTTAGGCCATTAAATATAGTATGACTTAGTCTCTCATTGCGAGAGTCGCGTAAAATACATGGTGCGTTGTACATAATATTTATCATTCCTATCAATTGTATTCCTAATTAAGTTCTCTACTTCTTCGCGCATTTAATAAGTAACCCCTGGATGCAATTGTTTAGGGTGAATTATTGGATCGATAATGTCGAATTATATCTCCCTTACCCCTGTCAACAAGAGCGGAATGAATAATTGTAAGCATTAACTAAGATGAGCAATTATGCATTTGATATAAGTATTTTTCAGGCCGCTAAGACTATTCAAAATTGTTTAATTATTTACTTATGGACCACTTATGAACCTTCAATTCTGGCTGCAAGGTTTGACTGCTGAACAGGGATTCGCATGGTTCTCGTATCACCGACACCTACTTCGATTCCAATTTTCTCTATTCCGTATGATAATGAATTTTGATCAATCATCCAACTATTTTCTCTAATCAAAAATTCCTGCAAGTACTCTTCAACAAATGATAAGAACTTGAATCCTGTGGGTGTATTCTTTACGTATACGTTCCCAGCCAAGTGACGGACCCAGGGAAGCATTCCTCCAAGTACTCTTGATTTATAAAGGCTGATGTCGTTCGACTCGAGCCTCGCTATAAATTTCGTTATATCACCAGTTGGATAAAGATCGATATCTTGGATCCAAACAGACGTATCGTGTCGAGCCATAACTTTCGACGCGACCAAATATCGAGCCGATGCAAAGTAAGATTTCGGTTCTGGTACGTTGATTGGGAGACTGGAATAGCTTACTTCGAAATAAATGGCGTTATAATCGATTTTCCTAACTGAACATATTTCTTGTAGATGTTTAGAGATTAAATCGGAAATATCTCTAGCTTCGAATTCATCCGCGACTACGTGAAAATGATATTTCAACTCTGGTAATGTGGTCATGTAGAAAAGCACGCGAGTGAGATAGGCTCGTAAATACTTCGGATCCGCAGAATACAATACGACTGGGCCATCTGTCTTAGATAAAATATCATGCGAAGTAATCAATTTCAGATCAATATTTCCGATGTTCCTATCCTCCGGCGTCCCGAATGTAAAAATTCCACGAAGTAGTTCCGGTATTAGCGGCAAATCATCAACTCCGGCCATAAAATTGGTCCCCGTCGAATTTGCCGGCCTTGTATTTCGAATCACGTGGCCTACAATTTCCTGCAGCCCTCTGATTGCAACAAATGAATCGCATTCTAGCATTTCATTTAATACTAAACCTAAACCAAGCAAATCATTTTTTGCGGGATAACTATTCACTGAGAGGTCGATTTTATTACTTGATAATGATTCATGTATTTTGGATATATAATATACATATAATATACTGTTCATTATAGTCGAGCCATCGTTGATTGGGTGTCTCGAAGATAGCTTGGATCGTATCTGAGATAAAAAGGATTTATCATCTGTTTTGAAACTTCTTATATCAGGGAGTATATTCGTTGTGAGTGGCGCTAGGCGCGAATTTACATTTTCAGGCGTTATCCAACGCCATGCATCAACAAGATTTAACAATTTGTTAAACTCTACGTCGTCATCAGCGTGTTCTACAGATTGTGAAAAATAGGGAATCAGGTCAATAATTCTATGTAGAGAATTGACTCTCACTCGTTCCGTCAGTGGGTAATTCATGCCATCTATGTTTTCATCAACCCATGCAACTACAGCATTTTTATTTGCTCCCGGAAGTTCTGCAGATGTTACCTTTCTGGACTTATCAGCTTGTATTGCATAAGAATTAGATTCGCCGGAGTGAGAATTCTTAAGGCGAAGGATTAATTTAGATTCCTTTGAAGATTGCCATTCTTTCGCAACTCTTACCTCGTACATATTTCCCTTTAGGTCCATTCGTTGAACGACGCCATCCTTCTCGCTTGAGGATGACTGATTTAGTTTTGTTAGATGGTCAGAATATACAGCAGGTCTGCACGATATGAGTATAGATTGTTCATCTTACTTATAGGCAGCCAAGACACAGGATCAAGCTATAATTTTCTGATTTTGCCATACTAAGTCACTTCATGTGAATGGTGTAGGACACCTAGCCCAGATTTTTTCATGAAGTCTCTGACAGCCGCCGAAATCCAATACCCAAGATTTTCGATGGCCGTTTCTGATTCCGCTCATGCCAAAAAGCGCCGGTTTGAGCTGTCATGATGTTGTGAGACACGCGTTTGTAGGAGAATGAGTGCATGTCCAAACGTCAGAAATTCACCCCTGAATTCCGTGCAGAAGAGGTAGAACTGGTGATCTCTTCCCAGAGAACCCTTGCGGAGGTCGCTGAATCACTGGGAATCAATGAAGGACCCTTGGGCAACTGGGTTCTCACCTTCAAAACAGAGCATCCCCAGACGGAAACCGAGGAACGCGGCCCAGTTGAATGGGCCTAGCCCGGGTATTTCATGACGACGGCAGTCATTGACTCACTTAAAAGATGAAAAGGTGATCTGAACTGGGAAAATGGGAGTGTCTAAGCTTCCAAGATACCCGTTCGAAGGATCACCTTTTCTGTGAACCATTCTACCCACGTTTTCCCTGCTATCCCGACCCAACTCACCGGTCAATCTCTGGTCTCCCATGCAGGGTTGTCGGTGCTGACCAGCATCCTGAACGCGGTGGACTTCCGCAGGCTCTGCGAGGACCGGTTCAGCCAGTTCGTGCCCGCTACCGCAACGCACCGGCCAGGCAAGATCCTCGGCGCACTGGCCCTGTCCTTGGCGGCCGGCGGTGAACAAGCCACAGATATTGACCAGCTACGAGCCGCACCAGAACTCTTTGGCTCCGAAGCGTCGGATGCCACGATCAGCAGGTTCATGGGCCGGATCAAAGAACAGCCAGAAGCATTCTCCTACGGGTTCGCCACCATGACCCGCAGCCTGCGCTCCAAAGTCTGGAATGCGGCCGGACCGCGGAATCCAGCCCAGCTGGCCACGGCAGCCAATCCGCTGATTATTGACCTCGACGCCTCGCTAGTGCATGTCCACTCTGAGAAGGAAAACAGCGCTGGGACGTATAAAGGCGGGTACGGTTTTTCACCGATGATTGCCATGGCTGACTACGGCAAAGCCAACGGCACCGGCGAAGTCCTCGCCGTGCAGTTGCGCCCGGGAAACCGGGGCGCTAATTCCGCCGCCTCGCATATCGAGGTGCTCGGCCAAGCGCTGGCTCAGTTGCCTGATGATTTCTATGACGAGCACGGGAACCTTCGTGGTGAGAAGATCCTGGTCCGTACCGATAGTGCCGGCTCCTCCCGGGAGTTCTTGCACCACCTGGATTCGCTGGGGATCCAATTCTCCACGTCGTATTCGCTGCCGGTT